>DASYLG010000497.1:0-7905 GCA_036009685.1 Iamia sp.
CCGCTGGGCCGCCCACGACGTGAAGTTCCACCGCAGTGGCGTCAAGCGGTTCCACCACCCGGTCGTCGGCGACCTCACCCTCACCTTCGAGGCGCTGCTCCTGCCGGCCGATCCGGGCCAGCAGATGCTCGTCTACACACCCGAACCGGCGTCGGCCGCGCACGAGGCCATGGGCCTCCTGGCCAGCTGGGCCGGGGCCGAGACCACCACCGAGAGGACCACCTGATGCACGTCACCACCACCCAGCCGTCGGTCAGGGGACCGGCGGAGATGTTCAGCGGCGACGTCTGGTTCGACGTCATCGCCCGGGGCGAGGAGCCGTCGCGGCTGCGGGCCAACGCCGTCCACTTCGCCCCGTGCGCCCGCACGGCCTGGCACACCCACGCCCAGGGCCAGACGCTCTACGTCACCGAGGGTGTCGGCTACGTCCAGGCTCGCGGCGGTGAGGTCGTCGAGATCCACCCCGGCGACGTCATCGTGACGCCGCCCGGCGAGGAGCACTGGCACGGTGCCGCGCCGGGCCACTTCATGACCCACATCGCCCTCTGGGAGGGCGACGACACCGCCTGGGGCGCCCACGTCACCGACGACGAGTACCCGGCCGCGACGGGGCAGCCGACCGATGACCTGGGCCGGACGTCCCCGTCGCAATCGTGACCGCTCAGCCGGTGACGCGGAGCCGGCGCGACGCAGGGGACGGAGGACACCCTGCGGCGGCGCGCTCCTCCTCCGTCTCGCCGCCCCAGAGACCCAGCTCGAGGTGCTGGCGGGCGTGGCTGCGACAGGCGTCGCGGACGGGGCAGGCGTTGCACACCCGCCGGCCCTCCGCCTCGCGGCGGGCCCGGGCGGATGGCCGCTCGGCGTGCGGCGCGTAGAAGAGGTCGAGCCGCCCCCTGCACGCGGCCTGGGCGGTCCAGTCCCGGTCTCGGTCGGGCCCGGGGGACCTCTCCGTCGCCGTCACTCGGCCGTCACCGAGGTCGGGAGCCAGGGCGCGTCGTCGACGAGGAAGGGCTCCCAGGCGTCGTCCTCGGCCTCGGCGAACCCCCGCACCAACGACATGACCGCAGCCAGGATCGTGAACACGGCCGGAGGCCTCCCCGCTGGTCCCGGGTCGAAACGCCCACCACCCGCACGGCGACCCGTCGGGCGTCATCCGCGACGGCCTTGTGTCGTCGGGGCGGCCGTGGAGAGGGGTCTGACCCGCGACGACAGGAGCAGCGAGCGATGCCATCCAAGTCCGCCAACGTGAAGAACGAGAAGCAGTACGAGGCCCTCAAGGACAAGGGGATGTCGAAGGAGCGGGCGGCGAAGATCGCCAACAGCCCCGATGCCTCGAAGAACGGGGGCAAGTCGTCGGGCCAGGGCGGCGACTCCAGCCAGGGTGGGACGACCGCCCAGAAGAAGAAGGCCGGCCGCAAGGGCGGCAAGGCCACGGCGAAGAAGAGCTGACCGGCGAGCGGCCTGACCGGCGGATGCTCGGGCCGCCTTCGTTCCCGGGCGCGTTGACGCCCGTCCCCCGGTGAGGTAGCAACGGGGCGCTGGTACTCGCCGTCGTTCAAGCCCGAGCAGGCGAGCCCTCCAAGGCCCAGGAGTCCAGACCGATGGCTGACGAGCTGTCTCGTCTTCGGGAAGAGAACGTCCACCTGCGCATCGCCCTGAAGTCCAGAGACATCATCGGCCAGGCCAAGGGCATCCTCATGGAGCGCCACGGCATCGAGGCCGACGAGGCGTTCGGCCGGCTGGTGGAGATGTCGCAGGATACGAACGTGAAGGTGCGCGAGGTGGCCGAGAACCTGGTCGAGCTGCGAGCCGATCTGCCGCAACCGGACGCCGATCGGCTGCTCGGCTAGCCCTGCGAGCAGAGTGCTGGGCCTCCGCTGACCGGCCCGGCTCGCGGGGTGGCCCACCGGCGGCTGGCCGGTTTCGCACCGATGCCCGTGGCGAGCGCTGAGCGGTGATCCCCCTCGGTGATGCCGCCCGCCCGCTCTGGCCCGTCCCGGCGCCGGCCCATCCCCGGCTCGAGGGGGACGGCGAGGCGGACGTCGTGGTCGTCGGGGGTGGCATCGCCGGCCTGACCGCAGCCGTGCTCCTCGCCCGCGGCGGGGCCCGGGTCCGCGTCCTGGAGGCGGGCCTGGTGGGCCAGGGCACCACGGGGGCGAGCACGGCCAAGGTCAGTGCTCTCCAGGCCACCCGCCTGACCGCGATCGCCCGGGCCCACGGCGAGGATGCCCTGGTCGGCTATGTCGAGGCCCAGCGAGCGGCGCAGGCGTGGGTGGTCGAGCGGGTCGAGGGACGAGCCGTGGACTGCCGGCTCGGTCGGCACGATGCCGTCACCTACGCCCCAACGCCCGCCGATCTCGACACCATCGAGCGGGAGGCATCGGCGGCGGCGCGAGCCGGGCTCGCCGTCGAGGTGGTCGACCGCGTCCCCGAGCTCCCGTTCCCCGTCGCCGGGGCCGTCCGGCTGCCCGACCAGGTGCAGCTGGACCCCCGGGCGTGGACGGCCGACCTGGCGGCCGAGGTGGCCGCCACCCCCGGTTGCCACGTCCACGAGCGCAGCCGGGTCACCGGGCTCGACCCCCGCACCCGCCGGGTCACCACCGACCACGGGGCGATCCGGACCGGCGAGGTCGTGCTGGCCACGTTGATGCCCATCAGCGACCGGGGCGCCTTCTTCGCCCGGGTGGAGCCCAAGATGTCCTACGGCATCGCCGTCGACGTGGGTGGCCCGGTCGATGTGCCGATGGCCTACGGCGTCGGTTCGCCGAGTCGCTCGCTGCGGTCGGCGACGTCGCCGGACGGCCGGCCCGTGCTCGTCGTCGGCGGCGGCGGACACGCCGTCGGACGAGAGACCGCCACCCTCGACGAGCACCGGGACCTGCTGGCCTTCGCCGAGGAGCACTTCTCGGTCGAGGCGGTGACCCACCGGTGGGCGGCCCACGACCTCCAGCCAGTGGACGAGCTGCCCTACGCCGGTCGGATGGACCGCCTGCCGCGCAGCCCGTGGGTCATGACCGGCTTCGCCAAGTGGGGCATGACCAACGGGACGGCGGCGGCCATGACCGTCGCCGGACGCATCCTCGGCACCGACCCCCGTCCCTGGGACGCCCTGTTCGATCCCCGTCGACACCACGGGCTGCACGGCGCCCGCGAGACGGCCCGGGTCAACGCCGGAGTGGGGAAGGAGATGGTGGCGGGCTGGTTGCGCGCCGGGTCGGCGACGACCCCGGGCGGACCCCGGGTGCACCGACGGGCCGGCCTCCCCTGCGCCCGTCTCGCCGATGACGGCGAGGTCTCGCTCGTGTGCACCCACCTCGGCGGGATCGTGCGCTGGAACCCCGCCGCCGGCACGTGGGACTGCCCGCTCCACGGCTCGCGCTTCGACCAGGGTGGCACCGTGGTGGCCGGCCCCGCCGTCCGCCGGCTGACCCGGATCGACGGCGAACCCGACGACGGTGACCCGACCACCCGGTAGCGCCGCCACCACGACCAAGGATGCCGGACGGACCGCTGCGTGAAGGCCGTCACGTCGGGTAGTCCGCCGTCCCCCTTCCCCCTTCCCCTCCCCCGAGGAGCCCTCATGGCCGACGTCCTGGACCACCTGATCGAGGAGCACCGCAAGGTCGAGCAGCTGCTCGCCCGGCTGAAGGAGTCGGAGCCCGGTTCCGAGCGCCACGGCCTGTTCGACGAGCTGCGTTCGTCGCTCGCCACCCACATGGCCGTCGAGGAGCGGTTCGTCTACCCGCTCATGGCCGAGCACCTCGGCGAGGACGAGTCGGCCGACGCCACCGACGAGCACGAGCTGGCCCGGGCCGGGCTGGCGGAGGCCGCCAAGCGGCTCGAGGAGGGCGCCTTCGAAGCGGCCATCGACATCCTCGAGGCCGGCATCGGACACCACGTCGAGGAGGAGGAGTCCGACCAGTTCCCGGCCCTGCGGGAGAAGGCCGGCCCGCAGCTGGCCGCCATGGACCCCGATGAGCTCGAGGCGGCCGTCGAGGGCGGGGACGACGGGGGCGAGACCCGCGACGAGCTCTACCAGGAGGCCAAGGAGGCCGGCATCGAGGGCCGCTCGAAGATGGACAAGCAGGAGCTGACCGAGGCCCTCGGCAAGACCTGAGCCGAACCGGCGTTCAGGGCTGGAGCACCACCTTGATGGCGCCGTCCTGCTTCTTCTGGAAGATCTCGTACATCTCGGGGGCGCGGTCGAGGGAGACGCGGTGGGTGGTGAGGTCGAGCGTGCCGAGCGGGTCGGCCTCGTCGTCGACGAGGGGGAGGAGGTCGTCGATCCAGCGCTTGACGTTGGCCTGGCCCATGCGGAGGGTCAGCTGCTTGTCGAACATCTGGAGCATGGGCAGCGGGTCCTGGGCGCCGCCGTAGACGCCGCTGATCGAGAGGGTGCCGCCTCGCCGCACGACGTCGATCGACGCCAGCAGAGCGCCCAGCCGGTCGATGCCGGCCTTCTGCATCATCGGCTCGGCCACGGCGTCGGGGAGCAGCCCGACGAGGGCCTGGGCCAGCTTCCCGGCGCCGGACCCGTGGGCCTCCATGCCGACGGCGTCGATGACCGAGTCGGGCCCGCGCCCGGCGGTCCGGTCGCGCAGGAACCCGGCCAGGCCGTCACCGTGCTCGTCGAGGTTCACCGGCTCGATGCCGTGGCGCTCGGCCAGGGCGAGGCGTTCGGGGACGAGGTCGATGCCGAAGACGTGGCCGGCCCCCCGGAGGCGGGCGATGCGGGCGCTCATCTGGCCGATCGGGCCGAGCCCGAGGACGGCCACGGTGCCACCGTCGGGGATGGCGGCGTACTCGACCGCCTGCCACGCCGTGGGGAGCACGTCGGAGAGGAACAGGTAGCGGTCGTCGGGCGGGCCGTCGGCGACCTTGATCGGCCCGTAGTGCGCCTGCGGCACCCGGAGGTACTCGGCCTGGCCGCCCGGCACCTGGCCGTAGAGCTTGGTGTAGCCCAGCAGCGACGCGCCGGTGCCGTGTTCGTGGACCTGGGTGGTCTCGCACTGCGACTGGAGGTCGTGGGAGCACATCCAACAGCTGCCGCAGGAGATGTTGAAGGGGATGACGACCCGGTCGCCGGGGGCGATGTGGCTGACCTCGGCGCCGACCTCCTCGACGATGCCCATGGGCTCGTGGCCCAGGATGTCGCCCTCGCCGATGAACGGGCCGAACAGCTCGTAGAGGTGCAGGTCCGATCCGCAGATCGCCGTGGAGGTGATCCGGATGACGGCGTCGGTCGCCTCCTCGATCTTCGGGTCGGGGACCTCGTCGATCCGGACGTCCCGCTTGCCGTGCCACGCCAGTGCCTTCATCTGATCTCCTCGTCGGGGGGTCCGAAGGGCCTCCCCCGGCGCCGGCGGTTCACTCACACGTGGTGGACGATGCAGAACTCGTTGCCCTCGGGGTCGGCCAGGACCTCGAGACGGAGCCCGTCCTCGTCGAGCGACCGGATGTGTCGGGCGCCGGAGGCGAGCAGCTCGGCCACGACCGCCTCGACCTGGTCGGTGACGAGGTCGAGGTGCAGGCGGTTCTTGCCCGGCGTGGGATCCGGGACCCGTTGGAAGGCGAGGGCCGGACCGCCCGGGACCGTCGGCGCGAGGAACACGTACGGGCCGAAGCGGTGGTCGACCTCGACCCCCAGGGTCGCGGTCCAGAAGTCGGCCAACCCCTCTGGGTCGATGCAGTCGACGACGACGTGCGACAGACGGCGCCGGGGTCGGTCGCTCACAGCTGCTCCCGCACGCCGGCCTCGCCCTCGAGCCGGGCGACCTGGTCGGCCAGTGGCCCCTCGATCGAGGCGCGGCCGAGGTCGTGACGGAGCACGGGGAGGACGGTGCGGCGCCGGGCGTCCTCGAGGGCGAGCGCCAGGGCGGCGTAGAGGGCGAGCGCACCGAGGACGACACCCCACCAGCCGGCGATCTCGGCCCAGGCATCATCAGCCGAGCCCTCGGCGTAGGCGGACAGGGCGAAGCGGATGCTGCTGGCCACCATCACGGCGGTCGGGACGAGCTTTCCGGTGGCGGTGGCCGCGGCGGGGACGAGGAGGGCGAGGCCGGCCAGGAGGAGGAAGAGGGCGAGGCCGTCGCTGGTGGTGCCGGGGAGGCCGGTGTAGCGGACCAGGCCGATCGTCGCCCAGGTGCCGGCGAGGATGCCCATGGCGGTGGCCGAGCCGACGTCGCGGGCGATGAAGGCGACGAGGGCGGCGATGAGCTGCAGGGGGACGACGAAGGCGAGGAGGCCGAGGGCGACGGCATGGCCGTCGGTGGCGGGCACCCAATCGAGCTGGAGGCCGGCGACGAGGGTGGTGCCGACGGCGAGGGCGAGGAAGCCGAGGGGGAGCGGGGTGGCGACGGGGCGCAACACGATCCGGGTCGCGTCGGCGACGGCCGGCTCGGGGACGGGGGTGCTCACGACGCGACCAGGAGGGCCTGAGGGGCGGCCTGCTTCATCCGGGTGGTGAGCCAGCACAGGTGGATGGTCGTCTCGGCGTCGCAGGACTGGACGACGGCCAGCAGCTCGGCGTCGCGGGCGCCCTGGGCCGCCTGGCCGATGAGGGTCCAGCTGATGTCGCACCCGCTGGCCAGGAGGTACAGGTCGTGGAGGTCGCGGAGCAGGCCGAACCCGCCGGTGCGCGTGCCCTGGAAGAGGTCGTGGTGAAGACGGTCGGGCTCGGCCGGGGCGTCCTCGCCGTAGCGGTCCACGAACGGGCCCAGCCGGTCGACGTGAGCGTCGCACTGGCGGGCCAGCCGCGAGCAGGTCTGGGCCACGTCGGGTTCGTCGCCGTGGGTGTCGGCGACCTGGCGGAAGCCGTCGGCCAGGTCGCGCTCGAAGCGGTCGAGCATCCCGAGCTGGTGGGCGAGGTGCACGCTCATCCTCCTGTGGTGGTGACGGTGACGGCGCCGACCTTGAACGCCGGTTGCTTGGAGACCGGGTCCCAGCGGACGGCCACGAGGGCGTTGGCCGCCGTGACCCGGCCGCCGGCGGGGTCGTGGCCGGCGTCGTCCCACCAGCCGTAGTGGAAGGGCAGGAAGACGACGCCGGGGCGGATGCCGGTGATCCGCAACGGGACCTCGACCGCACCGGTGGCCGACTCCACCCGGACGGTGTCGCCGTCGGCCAGGCCCCGCTCGGCGGCGTCGTCGGGGTGGAGCTCGACCCAGGGCTCGGGGGCGGCGGCCTCGAGCTCGGGGGTGCGGCCGGTCTTGGTGCGGGTGTGGATGTGGTGGACGGTCCGCCCGGTGGCGAGGTGGAGCGGGTGGGCGTCGTCGGGGGGCTCGGGGGCGGGCTCGTAGGGCGCGGCGCGGAGGAAGGCGCGTCCGTCGGGGCGTCGGGCCTTGTACTCGTCGGGGGGCACGACGGCCCCGGTGGCCAGGTCGTGGCCGAAGTCCTCGGCGTCGCCGGGGGTCGTGGCGAAGTGCCCGTCGGTGTACAGCCGGGCGGTGCCGTCGGGGCGGTCGGCGTCGCAGGGCCACTGGATGCCCGGCGCCCCTCGCAGGCGGTCGTGGGACAGGCCCGAGTAGTCGCAGGGACGGCCCCGCGAGCACTCGGCCCAGGCGTCGAAGGCGCCGGACGCGTCGCTCCAGCCGATCAGCGGTCCGCCGGATCGGGTGCGGAGGTCGAGGCGGCGGGCCAGGTCGAGCCAGATGTCGAGGTCGGAGCGGGCCTCGCCGGGCGGGTCGACGGCCCTCTCCGAGAGGTGCACGGTGCGGTCGGCGTTGGTGAAGCAGCCGGTCTTCTCCGCCCACGTCGCGGCGGGCAGCACCACGTCGGCCAGCTGGGCGGTCTCGGTCAGGAAGATGTCCTGCACGACGAGGAACAGCCGGTCCTGGGCGAGGATCGATCGGATCCGGGACAGCTCCGGCATCGACACCGCGGGATTGGTGCCGGTCACCCAGAGGA
>DASYLG010000498.1:0-3849 GCA_036009685.1 Iamia sp.
TCTCGCGACGATCTCCTACAAGAACTGGTTCTTGCCGGAGATCGTCGCGGCCAGAGATCAGCTGGGCGACTCGACGAGGATCGTCAGCCGGCCGTCGGCCCGCAGCGAGGTGGCGGTGATGTGCCGGCCCTCGGAGGGGAACGACATCCGCACCGTCTGGCCCCGCTCGGCCACGAGATCGCCGAGGGTGTGGGGCTGCCAGTCGTTGTTGCGGAGGACCAGCTGCTGCCCGGGCTGGAGCCGGATGGTGGCGGGCACGAGGTCGTCGACCTCGCCGCTCGCCAGCCCCGTCGCCGTGTCGGCGGCGACGGAGACCTCGAAGGGGTCGATGGTCGGGTTGTCGCTCTGGTTGACGACCACGACGATCATGGCGGCCAGGGCGGCGCCGACGACGGCCATCAGCACGAGGGCCTTGACGAGCGGGCCGCGGCCGGAGGAGGCCGGAGCCGGGGTCTCGTCGACGGGACGGGCTTCGTCCTTCTCCAGGATGGCGGTCATCGTCCGCTCGCCTCGTCGGTGGTGCCGCTGGTCGAGAGGTCGCTCTCGCCCGGCGCCAGGTCGTAGCGGTCCCGGGCCTCGCTGGCGCTGCAACCCTCGGCGCCCTCGTCGCCGGTGGCGTCGCTGAGGGCCCGATCGAGGATCGGGTTCTCACCGCTGAACACGCCCCACGGGCTCTCGCAGCCGGGCACGACCCAGGCGTGGCTCATCCAGCCGTCGACGCCGTTGGACTTGGTGCCGCCGATGGCCGCGCACTCCTCCTCGGTGAGGGTGGAGTCGCCGATGACCCCACCGCCGCCGATGCACAGGCCGAAGTGACGGTGGTAGAAGTCGTTCTCGCCCACGAAGCCCTGGGTGGGACCGGCGGTGCCGTCCTCGCGGACGTAGTAGCTGAGGCCGACGATGCGGGAGTCGGGATCGTTGCCGTCGAACAGCAGCATCTCGGGCTTGTCGATCTCGAAGACGTTGTCGACGTTGGCGAAGTTCATGTAGTGGGCGGCGATGCCGGGCACGTAGCCGGTGACCCGGGACCAGCCGGCCGCCTCGGCGTCGGCCACGGTCGGGTAGCGCTCGCTGACGGCGCGGGCCTGGGCCAGCTCCTCGGTGAGCCGGTCGCACTGGGCCCGGTCGACCATCGCCGTCCACGGGGTGGGACCGGGGTGGCCCATGCTCGGCGGCGCGGGCTGGCCGTTGGCCGGCGGGGTGGCCGAGTGCGTGCCCGGGTTGGCCGCGACCCAGCGGCGCCAGGCGTCGTACTCGTCGTCGGTGGCCTTGGCCAGCGAGAGGATGAGGGCGGCCGCCGCCCCCTCGCCGCTCGACACGGTGGTGAGGCTGATCATCTCGTCGAGGTGCTCGGAGCCCTTGCCGTCGAGGGTGCGGGGCCGGGTGACGTCGGCGATGGTGCTCGGGGCGGCCATCGTCATCGACCCACCGCCGTAGGTGTCGACGTTCATGGCGTAGGCCTCGTCCCAGTAGGCCTGGGGGTTGAAGCCGAGGTCGCAGCGGGCCCGGTCGATCCGCAGCATGTCGGCGGAGTGGTCGCCGGCGGCCGCGGGCACGGCCGCCGCGGCACCGCCGTGGGAGTGGCTGTGGCCGTCCCCGCCAGCCGCGGGGGCCGCGGCGGCGGTGCCGGTGGCGGCGGCGATGGTCTGGGTGGAGGGCGCCGGGGTCTCGGGGCTGACGACCACGACGGCGGCGAGGGCGACGGCGCCCAGGGCGACAGCGCCGGCCAGGGCGGGCGGGACCTTCACCCGAGGGGCGACCAGGAGGCCCACGGCCAAGGTGATGGCCACGGCCTGGAGGGCGACGCAGGTGACGTCGACGGTGCCGGCGGCCTCGGCCACGCCCTTGTAGGGGTCGAAGGGGAGGCCGGCGGTGCGGCTCCACACCCACGCCGCGGTGGCGAGGGCGTTGATGGCGATGGCCAGCCCCAGGGTGCCCCGGGTGACCTTGCGGCCGAGCAGGGCGGCGGCCACGCCGACCTGGGCCACGCCGGTGACGGCGAAGCCGACCGGGACGACGACCTGCCCGCCGGAGTGCTCGGCGATCACCGAGAAGTGGATGAGCCCGGCCGCGGCGCTGGCGCCGGCGACGAGCCACGTCCCGCGGGAGAGGTCGGCGGTCTCGTCCGACGTTGGACTGGTCATCTCGGCTGCCCCTTCGCTGGCACGCCGCTCTCGCCGAACGGCGGAGCGGCTGTTGCACGACTACTGCAACAAGGCTACACGTGACCCCGGCCACGTGGAAGCCCGGTTTGGCAGCCACCGCACCGGGGCGAGCCGACCGCTCTGGTAGAGAAGGGAGGTGACGGAGAGGGGCGGCGCCCACACCGACCCGGGTCACGTCGCCCACGTCGCCGGCCGCGAGCTCCCGCCCGAGGACATCGTCGTCCCCGAGGGGCCGACGGCCCGGGTCCGGTCCTGGCCCGAGCGGATCGTCTACCTCGTCGCCGGGCTGGCCCTCTTCGTGGCCGCCCTCGGGCTGATGCGCCATGGCGCCGAGGCCCTGATCCCCTCGCTCGAGGGATCGGTCTTCACCGACAACGCCACCAGCACCCTCGGCCTCGGGTGGCTGGGCGCCTGCCTGGTCCTGTCGGGCTCACCGGTCGCGGCCTCGGCCCTCACCCTGCTGGGCGGCGGGGCGATCGACCGGACCGAGGCCTTCACCATGCTCACTGGCTCCCGTCTGGGCGCGGCCTTCGTCGTCCTGGTCGTCGGCGTGGCCTACTCCCTGCGCGCCAAGGGGCAGGGCAGCCGGCGGGCGCCGGTGTCGATCGGCGTGCTGTCGCTGCTGATGACCGCTGTCGTCTACGTACCCGGCGCGATCGTCGGCTGGCTCCTGCTCGACCGGGGCGTGTTCGACGGCCTCGACATCGGGACCTCACCCGAGCTGACCTCGGCCACCGACTCCGCCTTCGGCTGGCTGGTCGATGCCATCGTCGGGGTGGCTCCGGGCTGGACGCTGTTCCCCGTCGGCCTGGGCCTGCTGCTGCTCGGCTTCCAGGCCTTCGACCGGGTGATGCCCGCCGTCGGGAGCGACCGTCTGGAGTCGCGCGACGAGGACGACGAGGACGACGAGGGCGACGAGGGCTGGACCTCCCGGCTGTGGCCCATGTTCCTGGCCGGCTGCGCCGTGACCATGCTGACGCTGTCGGTCTCGGTGTCGCTGACCCTGCTGGTCCCGCTGGTGGCCAAGGGTCACGTCCGCCGGGCCAACACCCTGCCGTACATCGCCGGGGCCAACATCACGACGCTGGTCGACACCCTCGCCGCGGCCGTGCTCCTCGGCAACCAGGACGCGGTGCGGGTCGTCGTCGCCGTCACCCTCGTGGTCACGGTGTGGACCCTCTTCCTCCTCGTGACCGTCTACCCGCGGCTGCGCCGCATCCTCCTCGGCCTGGCCCGCCGCATCCTGGCCAGCAACCGTCGCCTCGCCACCTTCGCCGCCGCCCTCCTGCTCGTCCCCCTCGCCCTCATCGCCGTCTGACCCGTTCTGTCCATCCCCGTGCACCGCCGCGGTGCACGGGAACGGACAGAAGGGGAGGGGATCAGTCGCCGACGGGACCCTCGGGGCACTCGGCCCCGACGGCGAACGCCGCCAGACGCAGCAGGTTGCGGCCGCTCTGGACCCAAGCTGCCTCGAACGCCGCGGTCTCGCTGGGCTCGCTCGTGGGGAAGGCGTGGCAGGCGGTGCTGAAGGCCTCGACGATGGCCGCCCGGGTGGCGGCCTGGGTGCGACCGAAGCTGGTCAGCACCGAGCGGACGCCGGCCGGGGTGCCTTGCGAGCGCAGGCGATCGGTCCAGTAGACGAGACCGCCGGTGTCACCGGCGCGGTGCAGGTACACCTGGTAGG
>DASYLG010000499.1:0-2919 GCA_036009685.1 Iamia sp.
CGGGGGGCTGCCCGTCGGCGCCCTCACCTCGGTCACCCGCCAGATCTCACTCCTCCTCGACGAGGACGACCCCATCCCCGGCCGCTACACCCTCGAGGTCTCCAGCCCCGGGCTCGAGCGCAAGCTGCGCACCCCGGCCCACTTCCGGCGGGCGGTGGGCGAGACCGTGACCCTCCGCACCAGCACCCGGGCCGAGGGCGGACCCCGGCGGTTCCAGGGCACCCTGACCGCCGCCGACGACGACGGCATCACGGTCGTGCCCGACCAGGCGCGGGCTGACGACCCCGAGACCGGCGTCGTCCTCCGCTACGACCAGATCGACAAGGTCCGCACCGTGTTCCAGTGGGACGCGGCGCCGAAGAACGACAAGACGCAACCTTCCAGGAAGAAGGCATCGAAGCAGTGAGCGAGCGAAGCGAGAGAACCAGGCAGCACAGCCATCTCCGCGGCGCAGCCGCCCGGCTCACTGGTGCCTTCCAGCCGACCCGATCGAACGATCTCTACGAGATGAGGACACACCAGTGAGTCGCGAGCTCGACATGATGGAGGCCCTCCAGGCCCTGGCCGCCGACCGCGGCATCACGCTCGACACCCTGATGGGGGCGCTGGCCGATGCCATGGAGATGGCCTACGCCAAGATGCCCGGGGCCAAGGACTACGCCTGGGTGACGATCGACCCCGACACCTTCGACATCCGCGTCTGGTCCCAGGACCTCGACGAGGACGGCGAGCCCTTCGGCGACGTGGCCGACGTGACGCCGCCCGACTTCGGTCGCATCGCCGCCCAGACCGCCCGCCAGGTGATGAACCAGCGGCTGCGCGAGGTCGACCGGGAGATGAAGTACGAGGAGTACTCCGGCCGCGAGGGCGACATCGTCACCGGCATCATCCAGCAGGGCGACTCCCGCTACACGCTCCTCGAGCTGAACCGCGGCGTCGAGGCCCTGCTGCCCCAGGCCGAGCAGGTGCCCCACGAGCGCCCCCAGGCCAACTCCCGGCTCAAGGCGTACATCGTCGAGGTCCGCAAGACGGCCAAGGGCCCCCAGATCGTGGTCAGCCGCACCCACCCCGGCCTGATCAAGCGCCTGTTCGAGATGGAGGTGCCCGAGATCGCCGAGGGCATCGTCGAGCTCAAGGCCTGTGCCCGCGAGCCCGGCCACCGGACCAAGATCGCCGTCTGGTCGAACGACACCAACGTCGACCCCGTCGGCGCCTGCGTCGGCGCCCGGGGGGCCCGGGTCCGCATGGTCGTCAACGAGCTCAACGGCGAGAAGATCGACATCGTGCCCTTCACCGAGGTGCCCGAGGAGCTGGTGGCCAAGGCCCTGGCGCCGGCCAAGGTGAAGGAGGTCCGGCTCGACTACGACACCGGCACCGCCACGGTCATCGTCCCCGACTTCCAGCTCTCGCTGGCCATCGGCAAGGAGGGCCAGAACGCCCGCCTCGCCGCCCGTCTCTCGGGCTGGCGCGTCGACATCAAGAGCGAGACCCAGCTGGCCGAGGAGGAGGCCTACGCCAACCAGGACTGGGCCGAGGGCGAGTGGGTCACCAACGCCGCCGGCGAGCAGGTCTGGCAGCCGGCCGACGGCAGCGAGGCCCTCTCCGCCGAGGCGTGGGCCGAGGCCACCGAGCAGATCGAGGCCGACGCCGCAGCCGGCGACGGCAGCACCGAGGAGGTCAGCGTCGACCCCGACGCCAGCGGCGACGAGTCGGCGGTGGGCAGCCAGGACGCCGCCGACGACGACCTCGACGAGGCCCTCGAGGAGGCCGACCCGGCCGCCGACGCCCCCGAGACGCCCGAGGCCGCCATCGCCGAGGGATCCGTCGAGGACCCGACCGTCGAGGACCCGGCCGACGACGAGCCGGCCGCCGACGCCGACGAGGCTCCGGGCGAGGAGCCCGAGGAGCAGGCCTGACGGCCTCCGGGCCCGAGCGCACCTGCATCGGCTGCCGCCGCCCGGCGGCGGCGGCCGAGCTGCTGCGCGTCACCCGGACGGGTGATGGTGGGCTGGCCGTGGGTCGCTCGCTCCCCGGTCGGGGTGCCTGGCTGCACCCCGACCCCACCTGCCTGGACGTCGCCGTCCGCCGCCGGGCCTTCAGCCGGGCCCTCCGCGCCCCCGTGCGCGACGGTGCCGCCGACGTCGTCCGGGTGGCGATCGGGTCCTGACCCGGCACACTGGGAAGCCGTGCTCGACCGCCTGCCGATCGAGCTCGAGACCGCAATGTCCTGACGCTCCGCTGTCGACGGCTTCGCCGCCTGTCGTCCGGGTGCGCGAGGATGGAAGACCCGTGCGTCCCCACGGGACGATGAAACGAAGGGCTGGCAACCGACCTTGCCGAAGAAGATCCGCGTCCACGAGCTCGCCAAGGAGCTAGGCCTCACCAACAAGGAGGCGCTCGACCTCTGCGCGGGTCTGGGCATGGACGTCAAGACCCACTCCTCCGGGGTCGAGGAAGCCCAGGCCGACCGCGCCCGTCGCAAGGCGCACCGCGAGGGCATGGTCCGCGACGAGCAGCCCGAAGAGCCCGGCGCCAAGAAGGCCCCGGCCAAGAAGACGCCGGCCAAGAAGGCGGCGGCCACGACCGAGGAGGCCCCGGCCGCTCCGGTCGCCGAGGCTCCGGCCCCAGCCGCCGCCCCGACCGAGGCCCCCGCCGCTCCCGCGGCCGAGGCCCCTGCGCCCGCCGAGGCGGCTCCCCCGGCCGCGGCCCAGGAGGCCCCGGTTCCGGCCGAGGCCCCGGCTCCGGCCGAGGCGCCCGCGCCGCAGGCTCCCGCCCGGCCGACGCCGCCGGTGGCACCGCCCCGGCCGCCGGCCGAGGCCCCCGCCCCTCCGCCCCCGCCCCGCCCGGCCCCGCCGGATCCGAGCCGTCTGGTCACCTCCAGCGGCTCGGGCCGCCCGCCGCAGCGCTCGGCCCCGCCCG
>DASYLG010000500.1:0-12389 GCA_036009685.1 Iamia sp.
GGCGTCGCTCGGTCTTCCGGGTCTGGCCGGCTTCTGGGGAGAGTTCCCCGCCATCCTCTCGGCCTACCGAGGCGTGGGCGGCACGGCCACGCACGTCGGCACCAACGTGGAGCTGTTCCGGGTCTACATGGTGATCGCCGCCATCGGCACGATCTTCGCCGCCGGCTACCTGCTGTGGCTGCTCCAGCGGGTCGCCTTCGGCACCCCCAAGGAGGAGTTCGCCGAGGAGCACGTGCACGACATGCACGTCACGGACTACCTCGCCTGGGCGCCGATGATCGTCCTCATCGTGGTCCTCGGCGTGTACCCCCAGATCCTCTTCAGGGTGACCGACGGGGCCGTGATCCAGTCCCTGAGCGCCATCTCCGGACCGTAGGAGCCCCGTGCTCGCGTCCCTCCTCGCCTCCACCTCGACGGTCCCGTTCGACGCCCCCGTCCTCGACTGGCACGCCCTCGCGCCCGAGGTCGTCCTCACCGCGACCTTCGTGGTCGTGCTCCTGATCGACCTCTTCACCGAGCAGCACAACAAGTGGCTGACCTCGTCGATCACCGGGATCGGCTTCCTCGGCTCGGCGATCCCGTTGCTGACCCTCGCGGTCGACGGCACCGACCGGGTCATGTTCGGCGGCGCCTACGTGGTCGACGACTTCGCCCTGGTGATGAAGGCGATCTTCATCCTGGCCGGCTACGTGACGGTGCTCCTATCGACCAACTACATCGCCGAGGGCGACTACTGGGAGGGCGAGTACTACACGCTGCTGGCCAGCTCGGTGCTGGGCATGGCGATCATGGCGTCGGCCCGCGACCTGCTCACGATCTTCGTGGCGCTCGAGCTCCTGTCGATCCCGGCCTACCTGCTGGCGGGCTGGCGCAAGCGGGAGCTGACCGGCAACGAGGCCGGCATGAAGTACTACCTGATGGGCGTGTTCGCCTCGGCGGTGATGCTCTACGGCATGTCGCTCGTCTACGGCGGCACGGGCACCACGCTGCTCGCCGACATCGGGACCCAGATCAACGGCGCCTTCGGCGACACGCCCGTCGCCGCCCTGGGCATCGTCTTCGTCCTCGTCGGGTTCGGCTTCAAGGTCTCGGCGGTGCCGTTCCACAACTGGGCCCCGGACACCTACGAGGGCGCGCCCACGCCGATCACCGCCTTCTTGTCGGTGGCGTCCAAGGCCGCCGGCTTCGTGGCCCTGATGGAGCTCGTCTTCGTCGCCTTCTACGGCCGGGACGACATCTACGGCCCGCTGATGTTCGTGCTGGCCACCGCCACCATGTTCGTGGGCAACCTCATCGCTCTGCGGCAGACCAACGTGGTGCGGCTGTTCGCCTACTCGTCGGTGGCGCAGGCCGGGTTCATCCTCGCTCCACTGGCCATCGCCGGCGAGAGCGTCGACGTCGGCCACAACGCCATCCGGGCCATCGTCAGCTACCTCCTCATCTACACGGTGATGAACCTGGGCGCCTTCGCCGTCGTCATCGCCGTGGCCCGCAAGACCCGGAGCGCCGAGCTCGACACCTGGGGCGGGCTGTTCGAGTACGCCCCCGGGCTGAGCGTGCTGATGGCCGTGTTCCTCTTCGCCCTGGCCGGCATCCCGCCGCTGGGTGGGTGGTTCGCCAAGTTCCAGGTCTTCAGCGCCGTCGTGGGCGCCGACACCCCGGCCGGCTACGCCATGGGCGTCATCGTCGCCGTCAACTCGGTGATCGCCCTCTACTACTACGCCAACATCGCCCGGCAGATGTTCTTCGAGCCCAACCCGGACGGCGACACCACACCGGTGAAGGTGCCGAGCGCCCTGGCCATCGCCCTGGGCGTGACCGCCATCGCCACCCTGTTGTTCGGCTTCCTGCCCGGCACCGTCGGCCACTTCGGCGAGGCCGCCACCGACCTGCTCGCCATCGCCCGATAGCCGAGGCCGGTGGGCACCGCCGAGCCGATCCCCGTCTCGGCCTTCGTCGAGCACGCCCTCTACGCCGAGGGCACCGGGTTCTACGAGCGGGGCGGCCGGGCCGGGCGGCGGGGCGACTTCGTGACCAGCCCCGAGGTGGGCCCCCTCTTCGGTGCCGTCCTGGCCCGGGCCCTCGACGGCTGGTGGGACGAGCAGCGTCGCCCCGACCCGTTCGTGATCCACGAGCACGGGGCCGGTCCCGGGACCCTGGCCCGGGCGGTCGTGCAGGCCCGGCCCGCCTGCGGACCCGCCCTGCGGTGGGTGCTGGTCGAGCGGTCGGCGACCCAGCGTCAGCTGCACCCCGACCACCTGCCCCACGTGGGCGCACCTGGGTCCGGGGCGTGGTCGGCCACCCGAGCCGGCCCCCTGGTGGCCACCACTGGCGCCCGCCCCGCCGGGCTCGTCCACGTGCTGCTGGCCAACGAGCTGCTGGACAACCTGCCCTTCGACCTGGCCCAGCGGACCCGCGACGGTTGGGACGAGATCTGCCTGGTCGCCGTCGGCGACGGGACGTGGGCCGAGGTGGCGCGACCGCTCGACGCCGATCGCTCCGCCCGCCTCGACCGGCTCGCGCCGGCGGCCGCTGTCGGCGCTCGCGTGCCGCTCCAGAGCGCGGCGGGGGAGTGGGTCGCCGCCGGGCGGGCTCAGCTGGAGGCGGCCGGGCGCCTCGTCGTCTTCGACTACACGGCCACGACGGCGGAGCTGGCCGACCGCCCGTGGGCGGAGTGGGTCCGCACCTACCGCGGCCACGAGCGGGGCGGCACGCCCTGGATCCACCCCGGCACCCAGGACGTCACCGTCGAGGTGGCGCTCGACCAGGTGGGCGTCGTCGCCGGCCCCCCCGACCGGGTGGCGACCCAGGCCGAGACGCTCCGCCGGTGGGGCATCGACGCCCTGGTCGAGGAGGGACGGGAGATGTGGCGGGCCCGGACCGGGCCGGCCGACCTGGCCGCGCTGCGAGCGCGCAGCCGGGTGGGCGAGGCCGAGGCCCTGCTCGAGACCGGGGGGCTCGGCGGGTTCACCGTCGCCGAGTGGCGCGGCGGTCCCTGACACCTCTGAGGAATCGGTCGGATCCGGGAACCGTTCGGTGCGGCGCGGGCAAGTACTAGGTGGAAGCGGAACCGGCTCTGCGCACGAGTCGTCCGTGGTCCAACCCACACAATGACCTCGCGCCTTGCTTCGTCTTCTCTTTTCTGCACCCTCAGCGCGTCCGATCGTCATGATCGGGGCGGCGCATGAGGGTGCTCCTGCTCGAGGACGAGGCACGGCTCTCGGGCGCCTTCGCCCGCCGCCTGCGTCACGACGGCTTCGCCGTGGACGAGGTGGCCACGCTGGCCGAGGTGCGGACCGCGGTCCTCGACGTCGCCTACGACTGTCTGGTCCTCGACCGTCACGTCCCCGACGGCGACTCGCTCGACCTCCTGCCGGAGCTGGCCCGGGCCGAGCACCGCGCCCCGGTCGTCATGGTCTCGGCCAACGGCGATGCCGACGCCCGCATCCAGGGCCTCTCCGAGGGCGCCGACGACTACGTGGCCAAGCCGGTGCGGCTCGACGAGCTGGCCCTGCGGGTCGGCAAGGTCGTCACCCGGCGCGATCCCGCCGCCGATGCCCGGCCGGTCATCCGGCTCGGGCCGGTGTGCATCGACCTGGCCCGCCGCGAGGTCACCAGCGACGGACAGGCCGTCCACCTCTCGCCCATCCAGTACTCGGTCTTCGAGCAGCTCGTGCGTCACCGCGACCGGATGCTCACCACCGAGGAGCTGCTCGAGCACTGCTGGGACGGGCGTCGCGACCCGTTCTCCAACCCGCTCCACACCCAGATCACCCGGCTCCGCAAGATCTTCAAGGGCGCCCTCCGCATCGCCTCCGTCCGCGGGGCGGGCTATCGCGTCGAGCTCGACGCCGGCCCGCCCGACACGATCCCGTCTCGCCCTCCCCTTGGGTGAGTCGGTGGCCCCCCTCCGCCGCAGGGGGATGGGCCCGTCCGACCGCTCGCCGCCCCAACCGCAGCCGGGGCGGCGAGCGGTCGTCAGACGTTCGCCCGGGCCGTCGGCCCGTCGGGGCGGGGACCGAGCAATCGGTCCACGTGCTGGTTCCAACGCTCACGGCTGATCGCCATGACGAGCATGTCGTGGTAGTCGCCGTCGAGGTACTCGTGGTCGGTCAGCCGACCCTCGACGACGAAGATCCGCCCGGTGCCCGAGGCGAAGGCCTCGCCGTTGGGCGCCATCACCTCGGCGTAGACCTTGCGCAGGTCGAACTCCGAGAAGAGGTGCTCGATGAGCAGGGCGGTGCCCTCCATGCCCGAGCCCGGTGGGGCGTCGGCCCGGGCCACCACGGCGATGTGGGCGGTCCGGTTCCGAAAGTCGGCCTGGAAGGCTGAGACCAGCCCCACCACCTTGCCGTCTCTGACGACGACGAACTGGGCCAGGACCCGGTCCCACAACGCCTGCCGGAACGACTCGGGGCTGGGGGTGGCCCCCCGGAGGCGGTAGCGGGTGAGGTGCGAGCCCGAGGTGTAGAGGGCGAGGGCCTCGTGCTCGTGCTGGGCGCTGAGGGGGACCAGCTGGACGCGGGCTCCGATCAGCGGCCGTCGGGGCGCCACTGCGGTGGTCTCGGCGCGGCTGCCGATCGTGACCACGTAGTGGTGGAGGTCGCCGAGCGTTCGCAGCTCGCCGACCAGCTCCTCCGGGAGCTCGACGCCGAGCTCTCGGAGCCAGGCGAGGACCTCCAGCACGCGCAACGAGTCCCACACCAGCCGGTCGGCCAGGAGGTCGTTCGGCGTCCACCCCGCGACCGGTCGGGCCAGCCGCTCGCCGATGGCGGCGGCGAAGGCGTCGAATGGCTCCAGGGCGGCGATGGCGTGCCCAGGGTCAGGCATACTCGATGGACGACGTCTGGTTGTCCAAGGTGCCGTTCATGTTGACCGCCCCCCCGTTGGTCATCAGCTGGTTGGAGCCGGTGAAGTTGGAGTTGACGTAGTGCTTGGCGTTGCCGCACGCCTGGAGGTCGGTCGAGCTGATGCGGTTGTCCCAGGGGTGCCCGGTGCCGAAGGTGACGGTGTGGCCGGTGCACGAGGTGCCGAGGACGGTGGTGCTGGTGCCGCCCAGACCGGGGTCCTCGTAGATGATGGCCATGACCTGGCTGAGCCGCATGGCGAGGGGCTCCTCGTAGCAGTCGACCACCGACGTGGCGCCGGCTTCGGCCTCCTCGATGGTGAGGGCCCAGGTGTAGCAGTACTCGATGGGGTCCTCGTCGGCTCCGACGGGGAGGGGCGCGGTGCCGGCGGCGGCGCCGGCCATGGCAGTGGCGAGGGCGAGGGCGAACGCCGGACGGGGGCGTGGGCTCATGGGGATGCTCCAGTGGGTGGTGTGACGATGGGTGGCGTGGAGGGTCCGCTCGATGACCTGTTCCCAGCGACGCCGAAGCGCTACTGGCCCCGGTCGACCCGCAGGTCGACCTCGGTGTACGTCCGGGCGTCGCTCCTGCCGTCAGGCGAGGAGGACGTCCAGGCGACGACCTCACCGGTCAGCAGGCCGAAGTCGGCCTGCATCGTCGACCCATCCGGGCCCGGTCCCTCCACGCGCAACAGGTTAGGACGAACGCCGGGTGTCGACACGGACACGAACCCGAGCCGGTCGAGGAAGCGGAGCAGACCGGCCCGCGCCGGCCCGGGAAGACCGGTGAAGCTGAGGGTGGTGATCACGGTCCTCGCCACGTCCCGATCCGTGGCCTGGCCGTGCTGGGCCAGGACCACGGCGACGCGGTCGGGGTCGCCGGGGAGACTCACCGCGACGTCCGGGGGGAGCGCGCCCAGGAGGAGCGTGCCGGGAGTGTCGATCAGCTGGTCGGTGCCGGCCGGGAACGAGCGCACCTGCCGCCCGGTGCCGTCCTTGGCGACCCACCGCTCCTCGGTGCGGAAGACGGGCTCGGCGCCCGGGGTCCCGAGGGTGTACGCCACCACCTGGTGGGTGTAGCGAGCCTGGTCCGACGCGCCCAGCTCGCCGACGGGGCGAATGGCCACGGCGTCGGCCAGCTCCAGGAGGGTGCGGGGCACCGGCGCCTCGGTGGTGGGACCGGCCGCGACGGTGTCGTCGTCGGACCCGGTCCGGACGGCCAGGCCGGCCACGGCCAACAGGACCAGCACGGCGGCGGCCACGCCCAGCAGCCGCACCCGGCCGCTCGGGCGGGGCCGCCCGCGCAGGACGTGGACTCCCGGCCGGATGGCGAGGGCCTCGAACGCGGTCGGGGCATCGGGCACCTCGTCGCAGATGCGCGCCCACATGCGGCCGCGGGTGCCGTCATCGAGGAGGGCCTCGTCGGCCCGGAAGGTACGGAGGAGGTCGTCGATGTCGTCGTCGAGAAGTGTCATCGTCGGCGGCCGATCTGGTCGGGGGCGGGCGGGTCGGACGCGTCCTCGGACGAGGACGAGGTCGGGCCGAGGATCGCCGTGAGGCGACCCCGGGCGCGGCTGAGGCGCGAGCGCACGGTGCCGACGGGGACGTCGAGCACGCCGGCGATGGCGCTGTAGGGGAGGTCGGCCCAGGCGTAGAGGAGGAGCACGTCGCGCTCACCCGGGGACATGGCGAGGAGGGCCTCGGCGACGGCCGGCCAGCGCTCGTCGGCGACGATGCGGCTCTCGATCCGCTCCTGGTCGTCCTCGCCGACGACGGGCTGGCGGCCGGCGTAGGCGGCGATGGCCCGGAGCGCCCGCTCCTCCTGCCGGTAGTGACGGCGGAGGAGGTTGGCGGCGATGCCGAAGAGCCACGGCCCGATCGGTCCCCGCGCCGGGTCGTAGTGGTCGTGACGGTCGAGGGCCTCGACGAAGGTCTGGGCGGTCAGCTCCTCGGCCAGCTGAGCGCCGACGCGCCGGGCCAGGAAGCCGTAGATGGCGTCGACGTGCTGCTCGTAGACCGCGCTGAAGCCAGCGGCTGCGCTGGTCTGGTGGTCATCGTCGACAGGCACGTCGGCCTTCCCTCGCCCGAGCGGGAAACGCAGTCTTCCGAAGGGTTATTGCCCGCACGGGGGCGATCGGTTCCCCCGGCGGACCGAGCGGTCTCGGCGACGGCGCCGCCCACCGCCGCGCCGGTGGGATCCGGTGCCTCGTGCGGCCCAGGTCAGGCTGCATGATCGAGCAGACACCGGCCGCGCCGGCTAGACAGCGAGTGCCGTTCCGGTGCGCACCGGGCGGCGCGGTGGAAGACGACAACACACGAGGCAGCACCATGAGGCGACGCCAGGGGGCCGAGCTCGGGTCGAACCCGGCACGACCACGTCTGCTCACGCGGGCGCGCCGCGCCGCCTTCCTCGTCTTGTTCCTCTCGCTCGTTGCGTCCGGCGTGACCAGCATCGTGGTCGCTCTGGTGGTCGGCCGCAGCGTGCTCGACGACGACAGCGACCAGCGCCTCGATCGGGCCGTGGGACGGGCCGACGACGCGGCCGAGCCGGCGGACGTCTCCGACCTGATCGGCTTCGGCCGTGTCGAGGTGCACGACGGCGCGCTGGTCGGCCCCGCCGGTGTCGCCGCCGACCGGAGCGAGCTGGCCGCCGCCGTGCTCGACGCCGCCGCCACCGGCGAGACGATCGACCGCGGCATCGAGCTCGACGGCCGGGCCTCGCAGCTGCGCGCCATCCCCGTGTCCACCGGTCCCGACGACGCCGCCGTCCTGGTCGGGGTGATCCCGTCCCACAAGGGCACAGCGGCCAGCCTGCTGGCGCGGCTCCTCGCCATCCACGCCGTGGTCTTCCTCGCCATGGCCCTCCTCGCCGTGGTGATCTCGCGCCGCAGCACCCGCATCATGGAATCGCTGTTCCAACAGGAGGACCACCTGATGCGCGCCGTGGTCCACGAGATCCGCAACCCGCTGAGCCGCGCCCTCGTGGCCGTCGACGAGGGCCTGGCCGGCGTGTCCGATCCGAAGGCCGCGCTCGACGAGGCCGCCACCCTCGTCGAGGACGTCGACGAGCTGATCGGCGATCTGCTCGAGACGGCCCGGGTGATGACGGGGGCGACCTCGCTTCCCCGCGACGTCGTCGCCCTCGACGACGTGGCCGCCGATGCCACCCGCACCGCCTCCACCGACGACTGCACCGTGCTGCTCGAGCTGCAGCCCGTCACCGTGGTGGGCAGCGGACGGCTGCTGCGGCGGGCGGTCAGCAACCTCGTGCGCAATGCCGCCCGGCACGCCTACCGCGGGGGCCCGGGCGTCATCCGGGTCCGGGTCGATGGCCACGGCGTGTCCGTCTTCGACGACGGGCCGGGCGTCGCCCCCGAGCGTCTGGACGAGCTGCACTACGACACCACCCTCTCGGTGAACCAGAAGGGCGCCGGGCTGGGTCTCAACATCTGCGGCTGGGTGGCCGAGATGCACGGCGGGCGGCTCGAGCTGGCCAACCGACCCGAGGGCGGATTCGTGGCGACGGTGCGTCTGCCCGGGGTCACGGTCCTCGAACCCGACACGGCCGCCGAGGTCACGACCGTCACCGCCATCGCATCCATCGCGACGCGTCGCGACGAGGCCGCCGCCGACCACTGAGCCGCGCCCTGTCGGCGATCTGTCGCCGCGCCCGCGGTCGGCCCGCATCGCGCACGGATGGCAAGGATCGATGCGCCATGGTGCGCCCCGAGGGCTTCCCTCACCCCGGCGATCGCACTGCTCCCTCCCACCGGGGAGCGCGTCGTCCGGGACGAAAGGGTCTCCGCCGCCGCCAACCCCCCGGCTCGGCGGCGGGGCCCGTGCGCCGGCAGTCCGCACCCCCACCCAGAGGGTGCGGGCTGCTGACGCGCCCGCATCGGGATGGCGAGCGCGCCCCTGACGCGACCGCCGAGGGCGCGGGCCGGTGAACGGTGGGCGACGTGAGGAGCACCCTTCCGTGGCCGGACGGTGACGGAGGGAGACCACGCACGGGGGCCGTGTGACCGCGCACGGATGGCAAGGTTCGATGGTGTTCCCTTCGACGGCACCCCTGCTGGTTGTCGACTCCCCTCGGAGGTCCCTCGTGGCAACCCTCGTCGCACCACCCCCATCACGCATCGACGTCCGCATCGTCGTCTCGGGGCCCATCGGCTCGTGGCCGATCGGCCCGCAGGCCGACGGCTTCCCCGCTGCCCCGGCCCACCCGGTCCACCCGTCCCTGCCCCGTCTGCTCGTCGTCGAGCCCGACGCCGATCTGCGCGCCGCCTACGCCTCGGCGCTCGCCGCCGACGGCCACGACGTCCACGCGGTCGCCACCGTGGCCGCGGCCCGGGCGGCTCGGCCGGCCACGTTCGACTGCGTCGTGCTCGACCGCGTCGGCGGCGGCGACGACCTCGTGCTCGTCGACGAGATCTACCGGACCGGCGGCCGCACCCGCGTCGTCGTGGTCTCGGGCCAGGCCTCCGACGCCGACCGGGTCGAGGGCCTGACCCGCGGCGCCGACGACTACCTCGCCCAGCCGGTGGGACTGCCCGAGCTGGTCGCCCGCGTGCGCCGGCTCACCCGCTGCCGGGTGACCTCCTCGGCGCCCCCGATCCGGCTCGGGCGGGTCGTCATCGACCAGGACCGGCGGGTGGCCCACCTCGACGGTGGTGAGGTCGACCTCACGCCGACGCAGTACGAGCTGCTCGTGACCCTGGCCCGGGAGCCCGGGTGCATCGTCCACAGCCGACTGCTGCTGGAGCGCGGGTGGCACGACCACCGCGACCTCGACTCGGCGGTGCTGCGGCCTCACGTGGCCCGGCTGCGCAAGGCCCTGCGCGGCTCGATCGAGGTCCGGTGCGTGCGAGGGGTGGGCTACGTCCTCGAGGTCGTCGGCGCGACGGTTGCGGCCGGTCGCGCCCGGGTGGCGGACGAGGTCGGTCGTATGGAGCTGCGGACCCCTGCGAGGGCAAAGACGGCCTGACGATGCGGGTCCTGGTCGTTGAGGACGACCCGGCCACCCTGCGCCTGCACGTCAAGGTCCTGCGGGCATATGGGTTGGCAGTCGACGGGGTGCGCACCGCGCGCGCCGCGGCCGAGGTCCTGCAGGACGTGCCCTACGACGGCGCCGTCCTGTCCCGGCGGCTGGCCGACGGCGACGGCCTCGCCCTGCTGCCGCGGCTCGGGCCCGAGGCCGCCGTCGTGGTCGTCACCGAGCGGGGTGACGCCGAGCAGCGGCGGGAGGGCCTGGAGGCCGGTGCCGACGACTGCCTGACCCCGCCCTTCGCGCCCGACGAACTGGCGCTGCGGATGTGCAAGGCCATCGTCCGGAGGACCGAGACGTCGTCGTCGCCCGTGCGCATGGGGCGGGTGGTCATCGACCGGGCGCGGCGCACCATCACCGTCGACGGCGAGACGGTGCACACGACCAAGACCGAGCTGTGCGTGCTCGACCACCTGGTGGCCCACCGCCACCGCGTGGTGGGGTCCGAGGAGCTGTTGGAGCACTGCTGGGACAGCCGGCGGGACCTCTTCTCCAACCCGCTGCCCTCGCAGATCAACCGGCTCCGCGCCCGCTTCGCCGATCACCTGCGGATCCGGTGGACGGACAAGGGCGGCTACCTCGTCGAACCGCTCGGCTGACGGCGCACGCATCGCCCCCAGAACTCCGGAGGTGTGACATCGCGCACGTTCGGCAAGGTTCGATGTTGTCTCATCAGGACGTCGGCGACCCGTGTGGGGCGTCGGATGCTGCCCTGATCGATCCCGAGAGGCCACTCACCCATGTCCACTTCCCTTGCTCCCCGCCGGCGTCGACGCCTCGTCGTCGTTGCCGCCGGGCTCGCCCTGGCGTCCATCGCCTCGGCGTTCGGCGCCACGCCCGCGGGCGCGACGACCGCTCCCCTCACCACCACCGACGGACTCGGTGTCCGCCTCGACGAGAACGCGATCCTCGGCCCGGCACTCGAGCTGATCGAGGACGAGCTCCAGCCCTTCGTCAACCAGAAGATCACCCAGGGCGCCATCGCCAACTCGGTGATGGACGACCCCGACTGGGCCGACGGCAGCGCCAACGTCGAGCTGTCGTTCGACTTCGTCAACGCCGGCGTGGCCGGCTACCCGCAGGGTGGGCTCAAGGTCCACGCCGACCTCCAGAACATCCTGATGCGCTTCTACCGCTACGGCGAGTGGTGGCAGCCGGAGTGCCTGATCTACGTCCGGCCCGACAACGGCTACATCGACGCCAGCGCCAAGGTGAACACGGCGCTGCTGCCGAGCGCCCCGCTGCAGCTCAACCCGATCACCGCCTACTGGGACGAGAGCCCGTCGGCGGCCCCGGCCCCCGGCTACAGCTGGACCTGCAACGGCTACCTCATCGACGAGTGGTGGGACGGCCTGTGGGGCGACAGCTCCAACGTCGCCGGTCAGCTGGAGACCGAGCTCAACGCTCAGGCCCAGGATCTGGTCAACGACCTGTGGGCCGACAACGTGGCCCCGGTGCTCACCTCGCTCAACGAGTTCGGCGTCACCATCGGCCAGGTCAAGACCGACGACCACGGTTTGATCGTCAAGGCCACCATGAACGCCTCGGCCGGCATCACCGTCCCCGGCTTCGCCGGTGCCAAGAACGTGACGAGCACCGAGGATGCCGGTGTCACCAGCAACGTCGACAACCTGCTGGCGGCCCGCAGCGAGGTCACGGTGTCGATCCACCCGAACGTGGTGAACCAGTTCATGAACGCCCTGAACCAGGGTCTCAACGGCAACTTCGCAGCACCGTCGGTGCCGGGAGCGGCCGTCGAGACGTACCTGCTGCCGGCCGCCTCCCGCGGCTTCTACAGCGACTCAGCCTGGTCGGTGACCCACTCGGTCGGCGTGCCGTACTACACCAAGCCCACCGGCACCGGTGGTCGGCCCCAGGTCCAGATGCCGCAGTCGAACTTCGCCTTCTACAACGCGGACTACGTCTTCGGCCTCGTCCCGCTGGCGGTGTTCAACGGCCAGGTCAACACGGCCAACCTGAGCACCGAGGTCCGTGCGTCCGGCAAGTTCGGCCCGTACGTCGCCTCCAGCGCCGCGACCCTGTCGGGGATGACCTTCGACAGCGTCTCGTCGGACCCCGACGTCGTCACCTGGAACCCGAACCCGACCGGCGTGCTCCCGTACGCCAAGCTGTCGATCGACAACTTCAGCGACGTCTTCCTCACCGACTTCGTGAGCCTGGCCCCGATCAGCATCGGTGGCCTGTCGGTCAGCCTGTGCACCGCTTGCACCCGCTTCAGCGGCGACCAGCGGTACACGGAGTACTTCAACGTCGCCTGACCTGATCGGTCAACGACCGGTGGCCTGAGCCACCTGAGCTGAGGGAAGCCCCGGGACCCGACGGCCCGGGGCTTCCCCGCGTCCGGGCACCCGGCGCTCCCACCCGGTCGGCGCTCACTCGGTGTGATCCCACCCGTCGAACGCGTGGCAAGTGTGACATCGCGCACGCCCTGCAACGGTTGTTCAGGTCTCATGGCCGCGGGCGTCCACCCGCGGGGGT
>DASYLG010000501.1:0-2175 GCA_036009685.1 Iamia sp.
CCATCGCCCTGGCGCTCGTGCTCATCTTCCGGACCACCGGTCTGCTCAACCTGGCCCAGGGGGAGATGGCCCTTTTCTCGACCTACATGGGGTGGGCGATCACCGCCACCGGGGTCACCTTCGTCGGGGTCAAGATCCTCCCGGGCGGGCTCCCGATCGGCCTGGCCATCGCCATCAGCGTCGTGCTGAGCATGGGCCTGGGCGCCCTCATCGAACGGGTCCTCATCCGCCCGGTCCACGGACCCGACAAGTCACCCCTGAACGTGCTCATCGTGATGCTGGGCCTGTTCCTCGGGCTCAACGCCCTGGCCCAGCTGGCCTTCAGCGACGACGCCCAGCCCATGCCCAAGCCGTGGCCGTCGCGGCCCGAGCCCGGGTCCCCCACCGGCTCGAACCGGTACTGGGAGGTGGGCGACGTCCGCATCCAGGCCTCGACCGTGGCCCTCGTCGTCATGCTCGCAGTCGTCTGCGCGCTGCTCTACGTCCTGTTCCAACGGACCAAGGTCGGCCTGATGCTGCGGGCCGTCGCCTCCAACCCGGACTCGGCCCGGCTGGTGGGCATCAACTCCTCCCGGATGCTGATGCTGGGCTGGGCCCTGGCCGCCGGTCTCGGCGCCCTGGCCGGCTGCATGGTCGCCGCCGAGCGAGGGTCGGTGAACCCGGGGCTCATGGCCGTCGTGCTCGTCTACGCCTTCTCGGCCGCCGCCCTGGGCGGCTTCGACAGCCCCGTCGGCGCGGTCGTCGGCGGGATGGTCGTGGCCATCGCCGAGGCCCTGACCACCGGCTACGTCGACGAGCTCGAGAACATCGAGCTGGCCGTGCCCTTCGGGCTCATCCTCATCGTCCTGCTCGTCCGCCCCACCGGTCTGTTCGGCAAGAAGGTGGTCGAACGTGTGTGAGCCGTGGCGAAGCCACGCCCTTCAGGGTGGCGGGCGGGGTCGGAGGACGTGTGTCTAGGCAGACGCTGCGCATCATCGTCGGCATCGTCGCCGCCGCCGCCCTGCTCTACGCGCCGTACTACTTCGAGGCGCCGATGAACCAGACGCTGTCGCGGGCGATCTACTTCGCAGTGGCGGCCATGGGGCTCAACCTGCTCACGGGGTTCAACGGCCAGGTGTCGATCGGTCATGGCGCCTTCTTCGGGGTGGGGGCCTTCGCCACGGCCATCCTCATGAACGACCACGCGTGGACGTTCGAGGCCACCATCCCCGTCGCCGCCCTCATCGCCGCCGGCGTGGGCGTGCTGGTGGGCCTCCCGGCGCTGCGGGTCAAGGGCCTCTACCTCGCCCTAGTGACCCTGGGACTGGCCGTCCTGTTCCCCCGCGTGGGCCAGAAGTACATCACCGGTCGCGGCGGGGTGGCCATCGTGCGCCCCGATCGCGACGGGTTCAACACGGTGCTGAACTTCCTCGACAACGACCAGTGGCAGTACATCGAGTGCCTGATCGTCGCCGCCGTCCTCTTCCTGGCGGCCTGGAACCTGAGCCGGTCGCGGGTGGGGCGGGCCATGGTGGCGGTGCGCGATCAGGAGATCGCCGCCTCCACGGTGGGCGTGCACCTGGCCCGCATCAAGGTCGGTGCCTTCGCCCTGTCGGCCGCCTACGCCGGCATCGCCGGGTCGCTGTCGGTGATGGTCGACCGGGCCGCCGACGCCACCGATCCGATCGTCACCTTCCGCAACTCGATCGAGTTCCTCGTCGCCGTCGTGGTCGGGGGCACCGCCACCATCAGCGGGCCCGCCGTCGGCGCCCTCATCCTCGTCCTCCTGCGCCGGGAGACCGACGGCCTGATCGAGGGCAAGGAGGTGCTGTCGCCCGCGCTCTTCGGCGGCGCCCTCATCGCCATGGTGTTCGTCCTGCCCGGCGGGGTCGTCGGCGGGGTGCGGAAGCTGGCCGATCGGCTGCTGCCCCTGAAGGACGATCCGACCACCCCCGTGGCCGCGGCCGCCCTCGACCCGGCGGCCGTGGCGGCCACCGAGATCGACGCGTCCGATCCATCCCCCTGACCTACCAAGGAGACATCCCTCATGAAGCGATCCCGGACCCGTGGCGCCCTTGCGCTGCTCGCCGTCCTGGCCCTGCTCGCCGGCGCCTGCACCAGCCGCGACGATGACGAGAGCTCGGGGGCCGGTGACGGCGGTGGAGGCAGCGGCAACGGCGACACCGAGGAGACGGC
>DASYLG010000502.1:0-3826 GCA_036009685.1 Iamia sp.
GACGGCCGAGGACGAACACCTCCGCCTCACCTTGTCGTCCCGGCCGGCCGGACCGGCGCCGGGCGCGGGCCTCCTCCTCCGCCTGGCCATCACCGTCCTGGGCGAGCGCCCGGTCCGGCTCGACGACGCCGTCGTGCTGGCCACCGGCGGGCCCGCCGGCCTGGAGCTGGGCGCCGGCCCGGCTTCGTGGTCGCTGTACCGCAACGGCTGGAGCTCGTGGTCGAACGCCCGGGCCTTTCGGATGCACGAGACCGACTCCGACCCGTGGCTGTTCAACGTCCGCCACACCACGCTCGACCCCGAGACCCTGCGCTCTGGCGAGCCCGGCCGCTTCCGCAGCGAGCTGGTGGCGGGGCTGAGCGACCTCGAGACCGGGGCCAGCCTCGTCCTCGGGTTCGTCGGCGGGGCCCGCTGCCTGTCCGTGGTCGACCTCGGCGTCGACCTGCCCGGCGACCGGCTGGCCGACGACGACCCAACCGGCGGCCGGCTGGCCGAGCTGGCCGTCACCTGCCGCTTCGACGGGGTGACGGTCGGGGCCGGCAGCACGGTCGCCACCGAGGACCTGCTCGTCGCCGACGGTCCCGACGCCTACGACCTGCTCGAAGGCTGGGCCGCCGCGCTCGGCGCGGCGCAGGGCGCGCGGATGCCGGCCCGGCCGCCCCACGGCTGGTGCTCGTGGTACTACCACTACTCCAAGGTCGCCGAACCGGACATCCGCCGGGCGCTCGCGGCCGCCGACGAGGTCGCCGCCGACATCCCTCTGGGCTACGTGATGGTCGACGACGGCCACCAGGTCGCCATCGGCGACTGGCTCACCACCAACGGCAAGTTCCCCTCGGGGATGGCCGCCCTGGCCTCGTCGATCACCGCCACCGGTCGCGACGCCGGCATCTGGATCGCCCCCTTCATCGTCGACCCCGACAGCGACGTAGCCCGGTCGCACCCCGAGTGGTTCCTCGTCGACGAGGCCGGCGACCCCGTCACCGCCCTGTGGCACCCGGGCTGGAACAAGCGCCACGGCCAGCGGAGCCTCGACTGCACCCGCCCCGACGTGCAGGCCCACCTGGAGGAGGTGGCCCGGACGCTGCGCCACGACTGGGGCTACCGGGTCCTCAAGCTCGACTTCTGCTTCGCCGCGGCGCTGCCCGGGCGTCGCCACGACGCCTCGCTGACCCGGGCCCAGGCCCTGCGGGCGGGCCTCGACGCCATCCGCCGGGGTGCCGGCGACGACGCCGTGCTGATCGGCTGCGGCCTGCCCCTCGGTCCGGCCGTGGGCGTGGTCGACGGCATGCGCATCGGCACCGACGTGGCCCCGACGTGGGGCGGCCGGCTGGGTCGCTGGGCCACCAGCGACCAGGGCGGCCTGTCGACCCGCATCGCCATGCGCAACACGGTCACCCGGGCCTTCCTCCACGGCCACCTGTGGGCCAACGATCCCGACTGCGTGATGGTCCGCACCGACCGCACCCGGCTCACCGACGCCGAGGTCCGGTTCCTCGTCGCCGCCGTGGCCCTGACCGACGGGATGATCGTCAGCTCCGACCGGCTCGACCTGGTCCCCCCCGAGCGGCTCGACCTGCTCCGGCTGGCCCACGAGCTGGCCGGCGGCCGGTGCCGGGTGGTCGGCCTGCTCGACGGGCCCGAGCCCACCACGGTCATCTCGACCAAGGCCGACGAGGTGCTCTGGGGCCACCTCCACTGGGGCGACCACCCGGTGCGGGCCCAGGTGGCGCTGGCCGGCCCCGAGTGGGACCGGCTCGGTCTGGACGTGCCCGAGTCCGTGGTCGAGGCCCTCACCGGCGCGACCCTCCCCGTGCGCGAGGGTCGAGTCGACCTCGGCCGGCTCGACCCCCACGACGTCCGGGTGCTTCGGATCCCCCGCTAGGGCTGGATCACGACGCCGGTGATCGCCTGCGGCTGACCGGTGTACGGGCCACCGACGGTCGTCTCCAGCACCACCTGGAGGGCCTTGCTCGGGCTCTCGAAGGTGCACCGGGAGACCCCGGCGTCCTCGTCGCACTCGGCGAGGGTCCAGTCGTCACCGCCCGGGTCGAACTGCCCGAACAGCTCGTCGACGGCGGCGGGCGACGCATAGTCGGCGGCCACCTCCCGGTCGCCGCGGCCCCAGGCCCGGACCAGCTGGCTGGTGTACTGGTCGAGCCCGGCCGGCAGGTGGTCGGTGCCGCCCTCGGCCCCGGGCTCGAACGTGGCCCGGGAGACGGGGTCGATGACGCCGGTGGCCTCGTTCGGCATGGTGGGCTGCCCAGTGGTCAGCCGCTCGCCCCGAGACGCGCTGGTGAAGGTGCAGTAGATCGTGCCGGCGGCGCCGTCGCACCCGGCCGCCTCCCAGTCGTCGCCACCGGGGTCGGCGTGGGCGAAGAGCTGGTCGACCACACCGGGTTCGGCCAGCTGGCCCGCCCGCTCCCGATCTCCGCTCCCCCAGGCCCGGACCAGCTCGGCGGCCCAGGCCTCCTGGTCGGCCGGCATCCCGGCCTCGCCGCCGTCGTCGGGCGGGCTGGTCGGCTCGGCGGTGTCGGGCGGCGCCGCCGTCTCGCTCGGGGGCGCCTCGGTCGAGGGGGCCGTGGTCGCCGCCTCGGTCGTGGTCGTCGTGGTGGTGGTCGGGTCCGCCGAGTCGTCGTCGCCGCAGGCCGCCAGCAGCAGGGCGAGGCTCAGAGGAGCGGCCGCCAGGGCTGCTCTCGTGTGGTTCCTCATGTCACCCCCCTGACCGGGAGGGCCGGCGCGACCCCTCAGAGGAGGGGGGAGAGGACCCCGAGGACCGCTCTGGCCTGGGCGAGGGGGTCGCCGTCGGCGGGGGTGAGACGGATCTCGGGCTCGACCGGGGCCTCGTAGGGATCGTCGATGCCGGTGAAGCCGGTGATCTCCCCGGCCCGGGCCTTGGCGTAGAGGCCCTTGGGGTCGCGCTGCTCGCACAGCTCGATCGGGGTGTCGACGAAGACCTCGACGAAGGGCACGCCGGCGGTCACGTGGGCGGCCCGGGCCCGGTCGCGACCCGCCCGGTAGGGCGAGATCAGGGGGACGAGGGCCACCACGCCGGCGTCGGCCAGCAGCACGGCCACCTCGCCGGCCCGGCGGACGTTCTCGTCGCGGTCGTCGGCCGAGAAGCCGAGGTCGGCGTTGAGCCCGTGGCGCAGGTTGTCGCCGTCGAGCCGGTAGGCGGGCTGGCCCGAGGTCACCAGCAGCCCCTCGAGGGCCACGGCCACGGTCGACTTGCCCGACCCCGACAGCCCGGTGAGCCACACCGTCGCCCCCCGATGGGGCCGCTCCTCGCGGGAGACCTCTCCCCCGTGCCACGTCACGTTGGTGCTCACGCCAGGCCCCCGACGCCCCGCCGGATCAGAGGGCGAGCGTGCGAGCCCGGGGCCCGAGCGGCCCGGCGCCGACGAAGGAGGCGCCAAGAGCGGATGGAACGGTTAGATCTCACCGAGGTGCCAGCCGAGGTTCCCGTGACCACCGAGGACGTGAAGGCGCCGATCAGCGCTCACAGGATCATTCCGGCGCCGACGGTCGCGTTCGTGTCCTCGTCGATGAGGATGAAGCTGCCGGTGGTGCGGTTGCGGCGGTACTCGTCGCAGAAGAGCGGGAGGGTGGTGCGCAGGGTGACCCGGCCGATCTCGTTGAGCGCCAGCTCACCGGCCTGGTCGTCGCGGTGGAGGGTGTTGACGTCGAGGCGGTACTGGAGATCCTTGACCAGCGCCCGGGCGCTGCGGGTCGTGTGCTTGATGCCCAGCTTGCGGCGCGGCGTCAGCGAGGTCGTCTCGTCCATCCAGCACACCATGGCCTCGACGTCCTGGGTGACCCGGGGCTG
>DASYLG010000503.1:0-12078 GCA_036009685.1 Iamia sp.
ACCGACGTGGCCGACCGCCACGGCCTCGCCCACGAGCTGCCCAGCCGTCGCATCGAGCTCAGGGTGCACTCCGACCTGGCCGCCGTCGGCCTCACCGCCGCCGTCGCCGGCGCGCTGGCGGCCGACGGCATCAGCGCCAACGTCGTCGCCGCCTTCCACCACGACCACGTCCTCGTCCCCGCCCCGGACGCCACCCGCGCCCTCCAGATCCTCCGGGCCCTGGGGGATCAGACGTCGTAGGCCTCGGGGGTGGCCTCGTCGGGGGTGACGGTGCGATCGCAGGTGGGGCACCAGGGGCGGAGCTCGAGACCGGTGCCACAGCGGGCGTGGAACGCCGCCGCGCCCTGGCCACCGCGGCGGCGCGAGCCCCACTCCGACAGCAGGGTGAGGGCGTCGGCCAGCTCCCGGCCCGATCCGGTGAGCACGTACTCGTGACGCACGGGCCGCTCGCTGTAGGGCCGGGCGACCACCAGCCCGTCCTCGGCCAGCTGCCGGAGCCGGGCGGTGAGGATGTTGGGCGCCACGCCCAGGCCCTCGCCCAGGTCGCCGAAGCGGCGGGGCCCGTCGAGGAGCGAGGCCACGATGAGCAGGACCCAGCGGTCACCGACCCGCTCGACGGCCCGGACCAGGTCCGGCGCCACGGCGGGCGGGGGCGGCCCGGTCGGAGCCCTCCGCGCCCGGGGCCGGGGGTGAGGCTCGTGGGCGGGACGGGGCATGACGCCATCTTGCCGGTTTCCCGCCGAGCTTTGGACGGAACGTCGCCACATGGGGCGAGGTTCGTCCAAAGCTCGATGCGTGGGCGGATCGGGCGCCGAGGGGTCTAGAGTCACTTGCAGTTCGCAAGTCACAAGCAACCCGGAGCACCAGATGTCCCTCGCCGAGATCGCCACCGCCACCCGGGCGGCCCACGCCGCCGCCGCCCCCGCCACCGTCGCCATCGGCCGCCACGCCCGCGGCGCCGGCGTCGTCGTCGCCCCCGACCGGGTGCTGACCAGCGCCCACAACCTGCGCGACCGCACCACCCAGGTCACCTTCGCTGAGGGGTCCCACGCCCAGGGGGCCGTCGTCGGATCCGATCCCGACCACGACATCGTCGTCCTCGACGTCCCCACCGGCGACGTGACCCCGCTGACCTGGTCCGACGTCGAGCCCGACGTCGGCGACGCCGTGTTCGCCCTGGCTCGGGCCCGAGGCGGCGACCGGGTCACCGCCGGGTTCGTGTCCGGCGTGGGCCGCACCTTCCGCGGGCCGCGCGGCCGGCGGGTCAGCGGCGCCGTCGAGCACACCGCTCCGCTGGCCCGGGGCTCCTCCGGCGGCCCCCTGGTCGATGCCGAGGGCCGGCTGGTGGGCCTCAACACCCACCGCCTGGGAGAGGGCTTCTACCTCGCCCTGCCGGCCGACGCCGATCTCCGGTCCCGCGTCGACGCCCTGGTGGCGGGCCAGCACCTCCGGGCCCGGCGGCTCGGCGTGGTGATCGTGCCCGGCCCCCAGGCGGCCAAGCTGCGCCGGAGGGTCGGCCTGCCCGAGGCGCCCGGCCTGCTCGTCCGGGCCGTGGTCGAGGGTTCGCCGGCCGTCGTCGCCGGCATCGCCGAGGGCGACCTGGTCACCGCGGTCGACGGGGTCCCGGTGCCGTCGGTCGACGACCTGTGGGACGCCCTCGACGCCGCCGCCGAGCGCACCCGCGTCGAGGTCACCCTCCTCCGCGGTGTCGACGAGCGCACCGTCACGGTGACGTTCGCCGACCCCGAGGCGCCGACCGTGGGCGAGCCCGACCTGAAGGCCTGAGCGGCCTGAGCGGCCCGAGCGCCTGACCCGGGCGATCAGGCGTCGAGCAGCGCCAGGTCCACGGCGGGGGCGATCGGCCGCAGGCGCACGACCGCGGCGGCGATGACCGCGGCGGCGACCGGCAACACGACCAGGAGGATGGGGACCGAGGCCGGGACCACGACGGGGATGTCGGGCAGCCCGTCCACCCGCACCCCGTCGTTGTAGGCGGTCATCGCCAGCGCCGGCAGGCCGATGCCGGCGAGACCGCCGAGCACCGAGCCGGTCAGGGCCACGGCGCCGGCCTGGACGGCGGCGACGACGACCCGAGTGCGGGGCGCGGCCCCCTGGGCCTCGAGCACGGCGTCCTCGGCCCGCGAGCCGCCCAGGACGAGGACCGTGCCGGCCACGCCCACCAGGAGGGCGGCGACGCCGAGGGCCCAACCCCGGCTGCTGCCCTCGCCCGCCGTGCCCGACAGGAACGGGACGGCGTTGTACGGGCCGCCGGGCTCGCGCACCAGCTCCTCGTCGCCGCCCGTCGGTCCCGTCTGGCTCTCGAAGTAGCGGGTGAAGGCGGCGACGACCTCGACACCGGTGCCCTCCGTCTCGACCGGCGCCTCGCGGGCCTGGCCGTCCACCTCGTCGGTGACCTCGACGGCGTCACTCCTCGACTCGTCACCCTCGGGGTCGGTGGGCACGACCACGACCCGGGCGCCGTGTCGCACCACTCCCAGGTCGGCGGCCACGGCGGGCGAGACCACCACGGCCGGGAAGAGGACCGCCGGCGCGTGGTCGGGGGCGCGGACGGCCGGCAGCCTCGCGATCCGGGCCCCGTCAGAGCCCACGAGCTCGATCGTCGGGGCCTCGGCCACGCCCCGGTTGAGGATGACCGCCAGGCCTCGATCGAGGGCCGGCGTCAGGTCGGGGTGGCCGAGGGCGGTGAGGTCGGCCGCGGTGGCGACGCCCACCCAGGTGGGGCCCTCGTCGGCCGCCACGCTGACGCCCGGTCGCAAGGCCCGGAGCCCGTCGCCCAGGGCCCCGCCGTCGGCCTCGGGCAGGGCGCGCGGGACCCCGCTCGGCGGCGGCGCGTTGGCCCGGACGTCGGGCTGGGTCTCGGTCCCGCCCTCGCCCAGCTGGTCGATGACCGCCACCCGGACGTCGCGGCCGGTGGCCGCCTCGGCCACTGCCGTCCGGGTCTCGTCGGCGTCGAGGTTGCTGGTCACGACGATGCTCTGGTCGGCGGTGGTGCCCGCCGTGCCGAGGACGACGTCGCGCCGGTCGCGCCCGGCCTCGCGGGCGCCGAAGCTGGCCCCCACCACGCCCTCCATGGCGGCGAGGGTGACGACCAGGCCGACGGCGGCGGCGATGGGGCCGAGATGGGCCCGGCGGACCACGAGTGGGGTCGCAGCCAGCCGGGCGATGGGGCCGAGGCGCCGCAGGGGCCCGGCCGCGAGACCCATCAGCTGGGCGCTGATCCAGGCCACTGCCACCGTCAGAGGGCCGGCGGCGAGGAACAGGACCCACTGGAGGTCGAACCAGCTCTCGGCCTGCCCCACGATGAGGGCGGTGGTCACCGCCCCGGCGACGCACGCCACCGTGGCCACGAGCCGGAGGATCGGGTGGCCTCGGCCGAGCCGAACGATGAGCACCGCCGAGGGGACGATCATGGGCGCCAGCACCGCGGCCAGGACGACGATCAGGGCCGTCACCCACCACCGCGGGGCGCGCCGGGGGCTGAGGACCCACCCGGTGAGGGCTCCGGCGACGATCGGGACGAGGCCGGCGACGATCAGCGCCTCGACCGGGTGGGGCCCATCGGGCCAGACCGGGAGCGAGAGGAGCGTGGCCAGCACGAAGGCGACGGCCGCCGGGCCGGCCAGGTCGGCCGCCCCCAGGACCGTCCGGTCCCACGTCGAGGCGCCGTTGCGATCGAGCACCTGGTGGCGTCCGGGGTCGGCGTTGACCGCCCCGAGGGCGGCGGCGATGGCCACGGCCGCCGTCACCAGCCCGGACACGGCCGGCGAGGTGTCGACCAGGGCGGGCAGCCAGGCCGCCAGGAGGAGGACCACGGCGACGGCTCGCCCGGGTCCTCCCCGCAGCGAGGCCCGGGCGCGAAGCAGGGCCAGGCGGGTCACGACGCCCCCGCGCGCGAGGCCGTCGACGACCCGACCGCGCCGACCTGACGCCCGTCGCGCAGGTGCTCCACCCGGTCGGCCCACCCGGCGAGGCGGGTGTCGTGGGTGGCCATGAGGACCGCCGTCCCGGCCTCGGCCAGGGAGGCCAGGAGGCGGACGATCTCCTCGGCCGCCACCGTGTCGAGGGCGGCCGTGGGCTCGTCGGCCAGCACCACCTTCCGGTCGCCCACCACCGCCCGGGCCACCGCGACCCGCTGGCGCTCGCCCCCGGACAGCTCGCCGATGCCCCGCCCGGCGGCATGGCCCAGGCCCACCCGGTCGAGGGCGGCGCGGGCCCGATCGTGGGCCCGGCGCACCGGGACGTGGTCGAGCAGCAGTGGCAGCGCCACGTTGTCGAGGGCATCGAGGCCGGGGAGCAGGTCGAGCCGCTGGTGCACGACGCCGATCAGGCGGCGGCGCCGGGCCGCCCACGCCCGCCGGCCCGTGGCGACCACGGTCTCGCCGTCGACCACGACCGAGCCGTCGGTCGGGGTCACCAGGCCGCAGGCCACGTCGATGGCCGTGGTCTTGCCCGAGCCCGAAGGCCCCATGAGGGCGACCATCTCGCCGCCGGCGAGGTCGAGGCTGAACCGTTCGAGCGCCCGCACGGTGGCGGGTCCGACGGGGCGGTCGACGGTGACGTCGACGAGGCGGAGGAGGGGAGGGGTCGTCACGGGTGGTCTCCGTCGGAGGGGGCGGTCGTGGGTTCGGGCGCCCGGCGGAGGCGCTCCTCGCTCAGGTCCAGCCAGCGGATGTCGGATTCGAGGCGGACGGCGGCGGCGTCGGCGGCCAGCCGGGCCAGCAGGTCGTCGTCGCCCTGGCGCTGCTCCCGCCGCAGGGCCCGGAGCCGGTCGAGGAGCTCGGCCCGCAGGTTGTCGACCACCCCGATGGCCTCGGCCGGGGAGACGGCGGCGGCGAGCAGCACCCGGAGGACAAGGTCGTCGCGGGGCGAGGCGTCGGCCGGTGCGTGGTCCAGCCAGGCCCGGGCCCGCTCCCACCCGGCGTCGGTCAGACGCACCCGGCGGCGGCGGGCGTCGGCCGGGTCGGGCTCGTCGTCGGTCACGAAGCCGTCGCGACCCAGGCGCTCGAGGGTCGTGTACACCTGCCCGGTGTTGACGGCCCAGCGGCCGGCGGTCCGCACATCCAGGTCGCTGGCCAGCTGGTAGCCGTGCTTGGGCTCGTCGCGGAGGAGGACCAGGAGTCCGTCGGGGACCGACACGGCCCCACCATGACCCATGCCTACTCGGTAGTCAATACTCAGTAGTGAGTGACGGCCGACCGTCGGAATCGGGCCGGGAGGTTGCTACCATCGTCGTAGGAGAAACCCATCCAGGAGAGGCAGGCCTCATGGCCGTCCAGGATCTCGACCTCGGTCGCTACAAGCTCGGTTGGGCCGACGAGGAGGACTACGTCTTCAAGCCCCGGCGCGGGCTGTCCGAGGACATCATCCGCGAGATGTCGTGGATGAAGGGCGAGCCCGACTGGATGCTGGAGTACCGGCTCAACAGCTACCGCCGCTTCCTCAAGCGCCCGATGCCCAATTGGGGCGGCGACATGTCGGAGATCTTCTTCGACCAGATCTACTACTACATCAAGCCCACCGAGGGTCAGGTCGACACCTGGGAGGCGCTGCCCGACGCCATCAAGGACACCTACGAGAAGCTGGGCATCCCCGAGGCCGAGCGCAAGTACCTCGCCGGCGTCACCGCCCAGTACGAGTCCGAGGTCGTCTTCCACCGCAATCGGGAGGACCTCGAGGCCCAGGGCGTCATCTTCTGCGACATGGACACGGCCCTGCGGGAGCACCCCGAGCTGGTCAAGCCGTACTTCGGCTCCGTGATCCCCATGAACGACAACAAGTTCGCCTCGCTCAACTCGTCGGTCTGGTCGGGCGGCTCGTTCATCTACGTGCCGCCGGGTGTCGAGGTCACGATGCCGCTGCAGGCCTACTTCCGGATCAACGCCGAGAACATGGGTCAGTTCGAGCGGACGCTGATCATCGCCGACAAGGGCTCGAAGGTGCACTACATCGAGGGCTGCTCGGCCCCGACCTACACCTCGGACTCGCTCCACTCGGCCGTCGTCGAGATCATCGTCAAGGAGCAGGCGCGGGTCACCTACACGACCATCCAGAACTGGTCCAACAACGTCTTCAACCTGGTCACCAAGCGGGCCAAGGTCGAGGCCGAGGGCCACATGGAGTGGATCGACGGCAACATCGGCAGCCGTCTGACCATGAAGTACCCGGCCGTCTGGCTGGTCGGCCCCAAGGCCACCGGCGAGGTCCTCTCGGTCGCCTACGCCGGTGCCGGCCAGCACCAGGACACGGGGGCCAAGATGGTCCACGCCGCCCCCGAGACCAGCTCGAAGATCGTGTCCAAGTCGATCTCGTCGCACGGCGGGCGCACGTCCTACCGCGGCCTGGTCCGGGTCGAGGACGACGCCTACGGGTGCAAGAGCCACGTCCAGTGCGACGCCCTGATCCTCGACCCCGAGTCGGTCAGCGACACCTACCCCTACATGGAGGTGGGGTCGCACGACGCCCGCATCGGCCACGAGGCCACCGTCAGCCGGGTGGCCGACGAGCAGCTCTTCTACCTGATGAGCCGGGGCCTCACCGAGGAGCAGGCCATGGGCATGGTGGTGAACGGCTTCATCGAGCCGGTCACCCGCACCCTCCCCATGGAGTACGCCGTCGAGTGGTCCCGGCTGATCGAGCTCCAGATGGAGGGCTCGGTCGGCTAGAGCTGGCCGAGCGTCGGGCGGGTGAGCGAGGAGCGTGATCCTCGGGTCGATGCCTACATCGAGCCGCTGCCGGCGTGGCAGCAGGCCATCTGCCAACGGGTGCGGGAGCTGCTCCACGCCGTCGACCCCGAGGTCGCCGAGACGATCAAGCGGACGGTGCAGCCCTACTTCGTCCTGCAGGGCAACATCGCCGCCCTCCAGGCCACCAAGGACCACGTCAACGTGTTCCTCTACGACCCCCTGGTCGAGGATCCGAAGGGCCTGATCACCCGCGGCCACGAGAACGCCACCGGCCGGCAGATCGCCATCTACGAGGGCGATCCGATCGACGCCGACGGACTGGCCGACCTCTTCGCCCAGATCGTGGCCCACAACCGGGCCGGCGGCTGGCGCAAGATCCAGGCGGGTCGCTGACGTGCCGATGCGCCAGGACTGCAGGTTCTACGCCAGCCGGGCCCTCGCCCGCGGCGACACCATGCGGACCTGCGAGCTGGACCTGGCCCCCGAGGCCCCGTGGCGCTGCCCGGCCGACTGCGCCGGCTACGAGCCCCGGCTGGCCGACGTCGGGTGGCAGCGCGGCAGCCTGGCGGCGCCCCGTGCGGCGGCCGAGCCGCCCGGCCTCGACGAGCGGGGCGACGAGATCGCCGCCCTGCTGGACGAGGCCGAGGCCATCGTGAGCGGGGCGGCCGCGGTGGCCCGCTCCGAGGCCGAGCAGGAGTGGGCCCGCCGCCAGCGCCGGGGCCGGATCCGCCGGCTGTTCCGGCGCGACCGCTGATGCCGGTCGACCTGCCCGGTCTCGTCGCCGACCTCGAGGCCGAGACCACCGACCTGCTCGCCCTGGTCGGCCCGCTCCCCGCCGAGGACTGGGAGCTCCCCACCCCGGCCGAGGGCTGGCGCATCCGCGACCAGATCGCCCATCTCGCCTACTTCGACGACGCCACCGTCCAGGCGCTCGTCGACCCGGACGGCTTCCGCGCCGCCGCGGCCGAGGTGATGGGCCGCGGACCCGACTTCCCCGATCATCTGGCCGGCGATGCCCGCCCCCTCGCCGCCCCCGTGGTCCGGGACTGGTTCACGGCCGCCCGCCGCTCGCTGCTGGAGGCCTTCGGCCCGGCTGACCCGGGGACCCGCCTGCCCTGGTACGGCCCCGACATGAGCGCGGCCAGCTCGGTCACGGCCCGGCTGATGGAGACGTGGGCCCACGGCCAGGACGTGGCCGATGCCCTCGACGTGGCGCGCACCCCGACCGCCCGGCTCCGCCACATCGCCCATCTCGGCGTGGCCACCCGCGGGCACTCCTACCGGCTGCGCCGGCGAGAGGCGCCGGCCGAGCCGGTGCGCGTCGAGCTGGATGCCCCGGGCGGCAAGCGCTGGACGTGGGGTGATCCCGACGCGGCCGAGCGGGTGGTGGGCCCGGCCCTCGACCTCTGCCTCGTCGTCACCCAGAGGCGACACCTCGACGCCACCGCCCTGGTGGCCACCGACGGCGCTCGCGACTGGCTGTCGATCGCCCAGGCCTTCGCCGGCGCCCCCGGACCCGGCCGCACGCCCTGACCGTTCTGATCCGTCCTGGTTGCGCCGGCGCAACGCTGGCTGATCAGAACGGGGTGACCTCGGCGCTGGTCGGGCGTCACGGGGCTGGGGGCCGGGGCGACCCCGCCGGTAGCCTGCATCGTTGGCCCGGCACCGGTTGCGCGGGCCCGTCGCACGAACCGGAGACCCCCCTGAGCCCCACGCCCGACGACCTGGCCCACCTCCCCGGCGACACCGCGGCGCGAGCCGCGGCGGCCGGTCGGGCCGAGGCCGCCGGACTGCCCAGCCCCGACGCCGAGGAGTGGCGCTACAGCCGCATCGACGAGCTCGACCTCGGCCGCTTCGCCGCCGTGCTGGCCGCCCCGGCCCACGATCCCGGTGCCGCGACCGCGCTGCCCGACGGCGAGGGACCCTGGGCCGCCGAGGTCACCATCGTCGACGGGTGGGCCCGCGACGTCGTCGTGCGCGACGACGCCGTCACCATCGAGACCGGCGACGACGCCGACCTCGGATCGGTCATGGGTGAGGCCCACGACGCCCTGGCCGAGTGGACGACCGCCCTGGCTCCCACGCCGGTCGTCATCCGCATCCGCCGCAACGCCCACGTGGCCGCGCCCATCTTCGTGCGCACCGTCGGCGCCACGCCCGATGCCCTCAGCGCTCCCCGCATCCTGGTGGTGGCCGAGGAGGGCTCCGACGCCACCGTCGTCGAGCACCAGACCTCCCTCGACGGCGACCGGCTGGTCATCCCGCTGGTCGAGCTGGACGTAGCCGCCCGGGCCCGGCTGGCCTACACCACCGCCCAGGAGCACTCGCCGGCGACGTGGCAGATCGCCAACGTCGTCGCCCGGGTCGGCCAGGAGGGCACGCTCACCGCCGCCGCCGTGGCCCTCGGGGGCGACTACACCCGGCTCCGCACCGACTGCCGGCTCGAGGGCCGGGGCGCCACCGGCAACCTGCAGGCGGCCTACTTCGGCGAGGACGAGCAGACCCTCGACTTCCGGACCTTCCAGGACCATCGGGCGCCGGACACCACCTCCGACCTGCTGTTCAAGGGAGCCGTCGGCGGACGCAGCCGGTCGATCTACACCGGCCTCATCACCGTCCGGCCCGAGGGCCGGGGCACCAACGCCTTCCAGACCAACCGCAACCTGAAGCTGTCGAACGAGGCGTGGGCGGAGTCGGTGCCCAACCTGGAGATCCAGAACAACGACGTCCACTGCAGCCACGCCTCGACGGTGGGGCCGATCGACGACGACCAGCGCTTCTACCTCGAGAGCCGGGGGGTGCCCCCGCAGGTCGCCGAGCGCCTCGTCGTGTCCGGCTTCTTCGGCGACGTGCTCGACCGCATGCCGGCCCCGGCCCCCGTCATGGCCGCCGTCCGGGCCGCCTTCGACGCCCGTCTCGACCGTCAGGTCTCGATCGAGGCCGAGGTGGCGTCGTGACCAGGGAGCGGGCCTGCGCCGTCGCCGACGTGCCCGACGGGACCGCCCACCAGGTGGTCGTCGACGGCCACCCCATCGCCGTGGTCCGCTGTGGCGAGGACGTCTACGCCGTCGGCGACATCTGCTCCCACCAGCGCATCTCGCTCTCCGAGGGCGAGGTCATGTGCGCCACCAGGCAGATCGAGTGCTGGAAGCACGGCTCGTTGTTCGACCTGGTGACCGGCGCGCCGCATGCCCTCCCGGCGACGAAGGCGGTACCGGTGTTCCCCGTCTCCATCGAGGGCGACGACGTCTACGTGGAGGTCCCCTGATGTCCGAGCTCGTGATCGAGGGCCTGCGCGCCACCGTGGGCGGGACCGAGATCCTCAAGGGCGTCGACCTCACCGTGCGTTCGGGAGAGGTCCACGCCGTCATGGGCCCCAACGGCGCCGGCAAGTCCACCCTGTCGCACGTGCTCATGGGTCGGCCCGACTACGAGGTCACCGCCGGCACCGTCACCCTCGACGGGGCCGACCTGCTCGCCCTGCCCACGTGGGAGCGGGCCCAGGCCGGGCTGTTCCTGATCATGCAGTACCCGACCGAGGTCCCCGGCGTGTCGCTCATCGACTCGCTGTCGGCGTCGTTCGCGGCGTCCGGGCGGGACACCGACGACATGCGGGCCCGCATGGTCGCCGAGGCCGAGCGCATCGGCTTCGACGAGCGGTTCCTCGAGCGTCCGCTGAACGTCGACCTGTCGGGTGGCGAGAAGAAGCGCAACGAGACGCTCCAACTGGGCGTGCTCGAGCCCCGCTTCGCCATCCTCGACGAGCTCGACTCGGGGCTCGACATCGACGCCCTCCGGGCCTGCGCCCGCCGGGTCGAGGCGGCCACCGAGACCGGTCTCGGCGTCCTCTGCATCACCCACTACACGCGGGTGCTCAGCGAGCTGAAGGCCGACCGGGTCCACATCCTGGTGCGGGGCGAGATCCGCGAGAGCGGCGGTCCCGAGCTGGCCGACCGGCTGGAGGACGAGGGCTACGCCGCCTGGATCCGGCCCGAGGACGAGATGGCGGCGTCGACGCCCCGACGGGACATCGACGTGTTCGGCAACGCGTCCTTCGCCGAGCAGGAGCCGGTGGTCGAGGACCCCTTCGGCCCGGGCCCCTTCGGCCCGACCTGACGACGTCGACCTGACGACCCTCGATCCGAGGAGGTCGATCTGGTGCCCCCGACCCGAGCCCGTGTCGCGACGCTGCGACACGGGCCCGAGGGTCTGGGCGACGTCCGACGCTCAGACCTGCTGGTAGATCGCCCGGTTGTAGCCCGCCGGGTCGTTGGGGTTGGCCCCGATGGTCACCGGGACGGTGATCGGCAGCGGGGGCGGGGGATCCGGATCGATCACCGGGGGGCAGAGCGCATCGATGACGAGGTCGCCCTCGGCCTCGAGCCCGATCCGATCACCGGTGGTCAGCGGGAGGGTGGCACCGCCGCGGAGGCGGCCCTTGGCCCTGAAGTGATCGATGTCGTAGGTGCACAGGGTCTCGATGGGTGCGCACGTCTCGAAGTCGAGCCGGTAGACGGTGACGGACATGTCCGGGAACCGCATGTGCGTGAACTTGCCGGTGGCCACGTCGAAGTCGCCGCGGGCGTTCCCCGACGAGGTCCCGGTGTAGACCTCCTGGAAGACGTCGGTCACGGTGAACAGGTCGATCGAGTCACCGGTCCACGTGAGGGTGCCGGCGATGTTGTCGGTGGTGGTGGAGTCGTCGATCGTGCCCGTGAACGTGGACGAGCCGGGACACAGCGAGGGCTGGCCCTCGTGGGGGATGTCGCGCTCCCGGAACAGCCCGACCAGCTCGGCCGAGACGGCCTCGGTGTCGAAGCTGTGGACGGTGGCCGAGGCCGGCGTGGCCAGCCCGATCCAACCGGTGAGGGCAGCGACGGCGACGGCCGCCACACGCGATGCGTGTCTCTTCATGGTGTCTCCTTGTGACATCAGGGGGTCAGGCGGAGTATGGACCTCGGAACCTTGCGGTCTGTGAGCATGGGGGCATGAACGACGACATCACCGTGCCCGAGGGCTGGGAGGTGGTCGACGGGAAGCTCCACCGCCAGCTGGAGTTCGCCGACTTCTCCGAGGCCTTCGCCTTCATGACCCGGGTGGCCCTGGCGGCCGAGAAGGCCGACCACCACCCGGACTGGTCGAACTCGTGGAACACGGTCACCATCGACCTGGTGAGCCACGATGCCGGCGGCCTCACCTCCCGCGACGCCGCCCTGGCCGAGACGATCAACGCCCTCGGCTAGTACGAGAGGTCAACCGGTGAACCGGGCCTCGGCGGCGACCGGGGTGGCCGCGTTGGCCGGGGTGGCGGCCGGCGTCGTGGCTCACCAGGTCGATGGTGACCGTGTTCCACGAGTTCGACCAGTCCGGGTGG
>DASYLG010000504.1:0-3940 GCA_036009685.1 Iamia sp.
AGGTAGGCCGAGGCCGACAGCGTCCCGGCGGCCGCGATCAGAGGCCCCACCACCGGGTCGACCTCCTCGGGATGGGCATCGACGAAGGCCCCCACGGCGGCATGGCGCTCGGCCACGAGGGCGCCGCCGTAGAGCAGGTCGCCGGCGGCGAGGTAGGCGTCGAGGTCGACCTCGACCACCTCGTACCCGAGCCCGGCCAGGTCCAGGGCGCCCCAGGCGGCGATGGGGTCCTCGTCGCACCCCCGCTCGACGACCGCCGTCTGGGGCACGCCGAGCCGCCGGACCGGCCCCCCCGCTTTGGACGGGCGCGGATCGGCCGCCGCCTCGACCGCCAACGCGGCGGTGGCGACGTCGCGGGCGAAGACCGAGACGCAGTCGAACGAGCGGCAGGCCGGCACCACGCCGGTGGTCGGCAGCCAGCCCTTGGTCGGCTTGAGCCCGACGATCCCGCAGAAGGCGGCCGGCACCCGCCCCGAGCCGGCGGTGTCGGTGCCGAGGGCGATGTCGGCCTCGCCGGTGGCCACGGCCACGGCCGAGCCGCTGGACGAGCCGCCGCTGACGGAGCCGGGCGCGAGCGGGCTCTCGAGGGCGCCGTGGGGGCTCCGGGTGCCGACCAGGCCGGTGGCGAACTGGTCGAGGGCGGTCTTGCCGGCCACCACCGCGCCCGCCGCCTCCAGCCGGGTCACGACCGCCGCCGACACCTTCGGGCCGTAGGCGTACGCCGGGCACCCGGCGGTGGTCGCCATCCCAGCCACGTCGATGTTGTCCTTGACCGCGAGGCGGAGCCCGGCGAGCGGGAGCGCCGGGTCGACGGCCGCCGCCTCCGCCGCCACCCCGTCGGGGTCGCGCCGGGTGATCCAGGCCGTCATCGGGTGATGACCATGCGCACCGGCGTCGGGTCGAAGCCGTTGCAGGGGTTGTTGACCTGCGGGCAGTTGGACACCACGACCAGGACGTCGCGCTCGGCCCGTACGTCGACCCACAGGCCCGGTGCCGAGATGCCGTCGACGATGCCGAGGGTGCCGTCGGGGTCGACGGGGACGTTCATGAACCAGTTGATGTTCGACTGGAGGTCGCGGGCGCCCAGGCCGTGGAGCCCCATCTCGTGGAGGAAGTTCTCGACGCACGCGTGCTGGGCGACGGTGTGGAAGCCGTAGCGAAGGGCGTTCGACTCCTTCGAGCAGGCACCGCCGATGGTGTCGTGGCGGTCGACCGCGCTGCCGGTGATCGTCATCATCGGGCGGCCCTCGGTCGACATCAGCGTCGTGCCCGGGACGAGGAAGACGTTGCCCTGCGCCACCATCGTGTCGGGCGCGCTGTAGCGCTCGGTGGGGTCGTGGGCGTCGAAGAGGACGCAGTCGACGGCCTGGTTGCCGCCGACGTCGATGATCCGCAGCGTCTCGCCGGCGGCCACGACGTGCGACCACGGCGCCCGGGCCCGCACCACCTCGTCGTACACGACGTCCCCGTCCGGCATCTCGACCGCGGTCATCGGCCCGCCTCCCGCTCGGTGGCCAGATAGGCGCGGGTCGCCTCGGGGGTGGCCGTCCGCACCGGGTCGTCCTCGGCCGCGGGCGCGCCCCGCCAGGCGGTGACCCGCAGGGCGGTCACGGTGTAGTCGGGTCGTGGGTCCCGCGGATGGGGGACGTCGACGACGGTGACGATCAGCGGCAGCTCGGCCCGCAGCTCGACGTAGGCACCCGGCCGCACGTCCCCGTCCCACCCGAGGCTGCCGTCGGGCCCGACCGGAGCCCCCTTGAACAGGTCGATGCACGGGGCGACGTCGCCCCGGCCCAGCCCGTGCTTGGCCAGCGCCAGGGCCATGTGGTCGCGGCCGTTGGGACACGGACCGTCGGCCGCCCCGTCGCCGTAGCGCGCCGCGTTGGCCCCCTTCGTGCTGGTCCCGCAGAGGGCGTCATGGCGACCCGACGTGTCGTCGACGATGGCAGCGAGGACCCGCCCCTGGCCCGACAGCAGCAGCGACCCGGGCCCGAGGTACGCCTGCCACTGGACCTTCACCGTGTCGGCCACGTTGAGCCGCTCCGCCGGCCGATCGGCCCGGTGCAGCAGCAGCCCGGCGCAGGCGTCGCCGTCGACGTCGGTCAGGCGCAACCGGGCCCCGGCCGGGAGGACCAGGCTCGTGTACCCGCCGGAGGCCACGACCTCGTCCCACAGGACGTCGGCCGGGTCGACGCCGCCGGGCCGATCGGTGGCGGTGCGGGGCGGCAGGGTCGGCATGGCGTCCACGACGGTGCCGGCCATGGCCCGGGCGTGGTCGCGGGCGCCGAGCGTCGTTGCCGTTCCGGGGCGAGGGGCCTGGGTGCTCATTTCGAGTGAGTATCGAAATTCACCGGGCCCCGGTCAATGGGCGAAACCGAGCGTTCACGAAGGTCACCCCGCCGCCCGCGGAACCGACGAGGTTGCGGCTCGGAGGCCGACCCGAGCACACTTGACCGAGCGGTCTAGTCCCGCTCTCCGGCTCCCCCGGTCCCGCGACCGGCCCACCACACCGAGGTCCCAACCCCATGACCACCGCAGTCATCGTCGATGCCATCCGGACCCCGGGCGGCAAGCGCAACGGCCAGCTCTCGGGCTGGCATCCGGCCGACCTGCTGGCCGAGGTCCTGAAGGCCACCGCCGAGCGGAACAACCTCGACCCCGCCCTCGTCGACGACGTCATCACCGGCTGCGTCATGCAGGCCGGCAACCAGTCGCTGAACATCGGCCGCAACGCCGTCCTCGCCGCCGGCTGGCCCGAGTCGGTCCCGGCCACCACCGTCGATCGCCAGTGCGGCTCGTCCCAGCAGTCCATGCACTTCGCCGCCCAGGGCGTCATCGCCGGCGCCTACGACATCGCCATCGCCGCCGGCGTCGAGGTCATGTCCACCACGCCGATGGGCGCGTCGGTCACGCCCGGCAGCTTCCCCTTCGGCCCCAAGGCCATGGCCCGCTACGCCGACTCCGAGTACTACGGCTACAAGGGCCTGATCCCCCAGGGCGTCTCGGCCGAGGTCATCGCCGACAAGTGGGGCCTCAGCCGCGAGGACCTCGACGCCTTCGGCCTCAAGAGCCAGCAGAACGCCGCCCGCGCCCGTGACGAGGGCCGCTTCGACAACGAGCTGGTCCAGGTCAAGGCCATGCCCCGCGACAAGGAGACCGGCGAGCTCATCGCCACCGACGCCATCGTCACCGCCGACGAGGGCATCCGCGACTCCTCGCTGGAGAGCCTGGCCAAGCTGAAGCCGGCCTTCGTCCCCGAGGAGAACGGCGGCAAGGTCACCGCCGCCAACAGCTCGCAGATCAGCGACGGCGCCTCCGCCGTGCTGATCATGAGCGAGGAGAAGGCCAACGAGCTCGGCCTCACCCCCCGAGCCCGGTTCCACACCTTCGCCCTCGCCGGCGTCGACCCCGTCACCATGCTCACCGGCCCCATCCCCTCGACGGCCAAGGCCCTCGAGCGCTCCGGCCTCTCGATCGACGACATCGACCTGTTCGAGATCAACGAGGCCTTCGCCTCGGTCGTCCTCGCCTGGCAGAAGGAGCTGGGCGCCGACCCGGACAAGGTCAACGTCAACGGTGGGGCCATCGCCCTGGGCCACCCCCTCGGCGCCTCGGGCGCCAAGCTGATGGCCACCCTGCTCAACGAGCTCGAGCGCACCGGCGGCCGCTACGGCCTCCAGTCCATGTGTGAGGGCGGTGGCCTCGCCAACGCCACCATCGTCGAGCGCCTGGGCTAGTTGCTGCTTGGTTGAGTGCTGAACTGGGGTGGCCCCTGCGGGCCGCCCCGGTTCGGTGCTCGCCATGGCTCCGGGCGTGCGGGGCTCGCTGCGCTCGCGTCCGGATCGCCCTGCGCTGCTCCGCTCCGCTGCCGGGGGCGGCCCGCAGGGGCCTCTTGAACGTCGACGGGGTGCCCTGGCAGGGGACTCCGGAGTGACGTTGA
>DASYLG010000505.1:0-17060 GCA_036009685.1 Iamia sp.
GTCGTCGCTTCCTGCTCGGAGCGGCCGGGACCGCCGGTCTCCTCGCCTTCACCGCCGCCTGCTCGTCCGACGACGACAGCGGCGACGACGGCCGTGGCGACGCGGCGGGCGATGGGGGCGACGACGAGACGGCCGCCCCGGCGACGCCCGACGATGCGGTGGCCGCACCGGGGTCGGCGGGACTGGTCGACGAGGACCTCTGGCAGGAGCGGGTCGAGGAGTACCTCGCCTTCGCCGGCGCCGAGGAGCACCCCGACAACCCCACCGGCATCGCCGTCCACCTCGTCCGGGCCCGCCGCGACGACGACTACACCTGGGGCCGCGACGACGTGAGCGTCGACTCGCTGGCCGACGTGTTCCTCATGATCGACGCCTGGGAGGACACCCGCGACTTCAACCTCATGTACCTCCACTGGCTGTGGGCGCTGGGCCAGGGCGACACCGACATGACGTCGCTTCCGCAGCCGGTGCTGGACGCCATCGAGGAGCGCTTCCTCGCCAACCGCTACCGCTACGACGACCCGCTGCCGGGTGGCCGCATCGACAACCTCTGGTACTGGTCGGAGAACCATCGGCTGATCGGCCTGGCCAACGAGCACCTCGCCGGCCAGACGTTCCCCGAGGACATCTTCACCGTCACCCGGCTCACCGGCACCGAGCATCGCGACCGGGCCAAGCAGCCGCTGCTCGACTGGATCGGGGAGCGGTCCCGGTTCGGCTTCTTCGAGTGGCACAGCAACGTCTACATGCTGAAGAACATCAGCCCGCTCACGATGCTCGTCGAGCTGGCCGAGGACCCCGAGATCGTCGCCGCCGCCACCATGGCCCTCGACCTGTGCCTCGCCGATGTGGCCATCCACCTCCAGGCCGGCAGCTACACCGCCGCCCACGGACGGACGTACAAGAAGGACAAGATGACCTCGCGCCACGAGGCCACCTTCGGCTCGGCCAAGCTGCTCTTCGCCGACACCTTCCTCGACTTCCAGTCCACCACCGACACCGGCGCGACGTACCTGGCCGCGGCCCAGCGCTACCGGGTGCCGCAGGCCCTGATCGACGTGGCCACCTCGGAGGAGACGAGCGTCGTGCGCGAGCGCCACGGCATCTTCGTCGACGCCGGCGCGCCGATCGCCGACGAGGTCGAAGCGCCCTTCGGCTACGACTTCGAGGACCCGGCCAACATGCTGTTCTGGTGGTCCCTCGGGGCCGTGGGCATGTGGCAGACGACCCGGGTCAGCGTGGCCGAGGCCGACGCCCACCAGCTCTGGGACACCGAGCTGTTCGCCGAGATCACGGCCCTGGCCGACATCAACGGGCGCGATCCGGAGCGCATCCGCGAGTGGGTGCGTGAGCGCCGCGCCGTGGTCAACTTCGGCTTCCTCTCGGAGGCCAACACCTACGCCTGGCGCCACCCCAAGGTCGCGCTCGCGTCCGTGGTCGATCACCGGTTCGGCGAGATGCGCGACCAGGCCCACGCCTGGAAGGCCCAGGTGAGCCCGGACGCCATGGTGTTCACCAACCACCCGGTGACCGACGTCGACCAGAGCACCGAGTGGCGCGACGACAGCGACCCCGGGTACTGGACCGGCGAGGCCTCGATGCCCCGGTCGGCGCAGCACGAGCGCACGGCGATCCACATCTACCAGCCGGCCTGGGACGAGAGCACCGATCCGCTGCTGTGGGCGGTGTTCGGGTACCAGCCCTACACCCACGCCTACGTGCCCCAGGACCGCTTCCAGGTCATGACCCAGGAGGGCCACTGGACGATCGTCGGCCAGGACGGCGGCCAGATCGCCCTGTGGTCGTGGCGGGCCCCGACCTGGCGTGTCCACGACCCGGCCGTGGTGGCCACCGACGGCATGGTCAAGCCCTTCGACCTCGTCGCCGAGGGTGGGCCCGACAACGTGTGGATCGTCGAGGTCGCCCCGGACGACGACCTCCCCTTCCTCGACTTCGTCGACGCCGTGACCGCCTCCGAGCCGGTGGTCACCCGGGACGACGCCGGCTTCACGGTGGCCTGGGAGTCGCCGTCGTCGGGCGCCGTCACCTTCGGCTCGACGGCCCCGTTCACCGTGGCCGGCGAGGAGGTCTCGCTGGCCGAGTTCCCCCGCCACGAGTCGCCCTGGGGCACCACCGACCGGCTCGACCCCACCTTCACCCTCGAGCCCGACGGATCCCGCCTCGCCCTCGACTTCCAAGCCATGACCCGCACCCTGACCTAGCGCCGCCGGTCGGGGGCAGCGGGCCGTGCCATCATCGGGGGTCCGCCGCCGAGCCGAGTCCAGGGGGACCGATGGCCGCCACCACCGTCGACACCGATGTGCTGCTGAAGGACCTGGCCGCCGCCGTCGGGGCCGAGCACCTCACGACCGGCGAGGCCATCAGCGAGGACGACACCCACGACGAGGCCATCACGGCCACGTGGGTCACGCCGCTGGCGGTGGTGCGGCCGGGTGCGACGGCCGAGGTCGTCGAGGTCCTGCGCCGCTGTGACGAGGCCCGCGTGCCGGTCACGGCCCGGGGCTCGGGCACCGGCCTGTCCGGCGCCGCCATCGGTGTCGAGGGGGGCGTGGTCGTGGCCTTCGACCGGATGCGGGCCATCCTCGAGATCGACACCGAGAACCACATGGCCGTGGTCCAGCCCGGCATCACGCTGGCCGAGCTGGACGAGGCGCTGCGGCCCCACGGGCTCGTGTACCCCGTGTTCCCGGGCGAGAACAGCGCCAGCCTGGGCGGCAACGTCAACACCAACGCCGGCGGCATGCGGGCCGTGAAGTACGGCGTGACGCGCCACCACGTGCTCGGCCTGGAGGTGGTGCTGCCCTCGGGCGAGGTCATCCGCACCGGCGGCAAGTTCGTCAAGGCCACCTCGGGCTACGACCTGACCCAGCTCATCATCGGCTCCGAGGGCACGCTCGCTCTCGTCACCGAGGTGACGCTGAAGCTCCACCCCCGCCTGCCCCACTCGGCCACCGTGCTGGCCCCCTTCGCCACGCTCGACGAGGTCACCCGCGTCGTCCCCGAGGTCGTGCGCAGCGGCGTCGGTCCCATGATCCTCGAGTACATCGACCTGATGACGATGGCCGCGGCCACCGCCTTCGTCGGCCTCGACCTGGGCATCCCCCAGGACATCAAGGACACCGCCCTGGCGTACCTGGTGATCGTGGTCGAGGGCCGCACCGAGGAGCGGGTCGAGGAGGACACCGCCCTGGTCGCCGAGATGATGGGCGGCGCCGGCGCCCTCGACGTCTACGTGCTGCCGCCCACCGCTGGCGCCGGTCTGATCGACGCCCGCGAGAAGGCGTTCTGGGTGGCCAAGGCCAACAACGCCGACGACATCCTCGACGTGGTCGTGCCCCGGGCGAGCATCCCCGAGTACCTGGCCCGCGTGTCGGAGATCGCCAGCAGCAGCGGGTCGTGGATCGCCGGGTGCGGCCACGCCGGCGACGGCAACGTCCACCTGTCGATCTTCCAGACCGACGCCGCCGTGCGCACCGAGGTCCTCCGCCAGGTCTTCCAGGCCGGCATGGACGTCGGCGGGGCCATCTCCGGCGAGCACGGCATCGGCACCGAGAAGCAACACCTGTTCCTCGAGCTCGAGGACCCGGCCAAGATCGCCCTCATGCGGCGGATCAAGGCCGCCTTCGATCCCCACGGCACGCTCAACCCCGGCACCCTGCTCGACGTCCCCGCGTCCTGAGCATCGGTCCGCCACCACCACAGGAGACGCCATGAACGGCGCGCAGTCCCTCATCCGCACGCTCGTGAACTGCGGCGTCGACGTCTGCTTCACCAACCCCGGCACCTCGGAGATGCACTTCGTGGCCGCCCTCGACGACGTCCCCGAGATGCGGGGCATCCTCGGTCTCTTCGAGGGCGTGGTCACCGGTGCCGCCGACGGCTACGCCCGCATCGCCGGCAAGCCCGCCGCCACCCTGCTCCACCTCGGCCCCGGTCTGGCCAACGGCTGGGCCAACCTCCACAACGCCCGCCGCGGCCACACCCCGCTGGTGAACATCGTGGGCGATCACGCCCTGCCCCACAAGCACCTCGACGCCCCCCTGGAGAGCGACATCGAGGCCATCGCCCGAGCCGTGTCGGGCTGGGTCCGCACGTCGACCTCCAGCGAGGCCGTGGCCCTCGACGCCGCCGATGCGGTGCGGGCGTCGATGGAGGGCCCGGGCCAGATCGCCACGCTGATCCTCCCGGCCGACGTCTCCTGGTCCGACGCCCGAGGCCCGGCCGAGCCCACCGCCCCCGCCGCGGCGGGGCCGCCGACGGCCCACCGCATCGAGGCCGTGGCCGCATCCCTCGGCGACGGCCAGCCGGCGGCGCTGCTCGTCGGCGGGCGCGTGGTCCGCGGCGAGGAGGGTCTGGTGGCCGCGGCACGGGTGGCCGCCGGCAGCGGGGCCAAGCTGCTGTGCGAGACGTTCCCGCCCCGCCTCCTGCGAGGCGCCGGCGTGCCGGCCGTCGAGCGGCTCGGCTACCTGTCCGAGTTCGCCGAGATGCAGATGGCCGGGCTCCGCCACCTCGTCGTCGTCGACTGCAAGGAGCCGGTGTCGTTCTTCGCCTACCCGGGCAAGGCCAGCGTCCTGGTGCCCGACGGCTGCCAGGTCCACCACATCGCCGAGGGCGACATCGACCCCGTCGCCGCCCTCACCGCCCTGGCCGACGCCCTCGGCGCGCCGGCCGAGGTGCCCCTCCAGGCCGCCGCCCGCCCCGAGGCGCCCACCGGCGACCTCACCGCCCAGACCATGGCCGAGGCCCTGGGCCACCTCCTGCCCGAGGGCGCCATCGTCTCCGACGAGGGCAATACCGCCGGCCTGTTTGTGTCGGGCGCCACCGCCGGCTGCCCGCCGCACGACTGGCTGACCCTCACCGGCGGCGCCATCGGCCAGGGCATGCCGCTGGCCACCGGCGCCGCGGTCGCGGCCGGGGATCGCAAGGTGGTGAACCTCCAGGCCGACGGCTCGGCGCTCTACACGATCCAGTCGCTGTGGACCCAGGCCCGCGAGGGCCTCGACGTCACCACGATCATCCTCAACAACCAGAGCTACGCCATCCTCAACATGGAGCTGGCCCGGGTCGGGGCGGGCGAGCCCGGTCCGATGGCGCTGTCGATGCTCGACCTCACCAACCCGGTCACCGACTTCTGCGCCGTGGCCCAGGGCCTGGGCGTCCCGGCCGAGCGGGCCACCGACGCCGAGGGCTTCACCGCCGCCCTCGAGCGTGCCCTCGCCATCCCCGGCCCCGCCCTCGTCGAAGCAATGCTCCCCCCGACCCTCTGAACTCCCGAGAACAGCGCACCGGTCGTCGGTAGCCTGTCGGCATGGCCTTCACCGTCCGCATCGAGGGAGCCGATGCCGACGCCCTCCAGCGCCAGGCCGACGCCGAGCATCGCCCGGTCGAGGAGGTGGCTCGGGAGGTCATCAGCCACCACGTCGCCCGTCGTGGCTCGTCCGACCTCGCCGCCGACATCGACGCGGTCCGCGCCGATCAGGGCTTCACGACGCGCGTGGCCGACCTCGTCGAGCGAGACCAGGAGATCCTCGACCGCCTGGCCGAGTGAGGCGGTCGTGGATCGGGCCATCGACGACGTGACGGAGCGATACTCGGGGGCGATCGAACGGCTCTCCTGAACCCGGCGCCGTCGACATCCGTCCGACGGTGGTTGCAGGTTCGGCTGACCTAGATCCTCACTCGTCGAGGTGGCGGCGGGACTCGTCGTGGATGCGGGCGAGGGCGGTCTTCAGGGCTCGCACCTCGGCCTCGAGCTCGGCGATGCGGGCCGCGGCTTCGTCGTCGGACAGGGCCGGCGGGGCCTCGTCGACGGCCGGCTCGGGCACGGGGCGTGGGCGGGGCCGGGCGCGCGGGCCGAGCGCGGCACGCGCCTTCTCCATGCCGCGGGCGAAGGTCTCGTCGTGCTCGACGGGCTCGGCCACGACGGCCAGTCTCGCCCGGCCGATGGTGGCTCCCGCGGATGCGGTGGTCAGATTCCCTGCTTGCGGGCGCGGAGGATCAGGGTGGGCGGGACCCAGGCCATGGCCTCGACCCAGGCGGAGTCGGCCACGCCGTCGCGGCGGGCTTGGGGCTCGAGGAGGTGGTCGACCCGGAAGTTGGTCCGGGCCAGGGCGGTGAAGACGGTCGAGATGGTGCGGGGCGTGTCGGTGACCCGGTCGCCGCCCCGGTCGACGGTGTAGGGCGTGTCGTCGTGGTAGGTCCGCCGGGGGGTGGGCGGCGCCCCCTGGGATCCGAGGAGCCCCTGGGGGCCGGCCACGAACATGGTGAAGGCGGGGTGCGGCAGAGTGAACACCAGCGGCGCCTCCTGGCGGAGGACCCGGTGGACCTGCCGGAACACCCGGTCCAGGTCGGGCACCTCGGCCAGGGCGTAGGCCGACCAGGCCAGATCGATGCCGTCGCCCCGGACGAAGGCCAGCTCGGCCGGCCCGGCCTGCTGGAGCTCGATCTTGACGCCGGCCCGGTCGGCGGTGTCGCGGGCGACGTCGAGCTGCTCGGCCGACGGGTCGACGGCGATGACCTTGGCCCCGGCCCGGGCGAAGGCGACGGCGGCGTGGCCGGCGCCGCACCCGAGGTCGAGGACCCGCTTGCCTTCGAGGTTGCCGAGCAGCCGGAGCTCGGCCTCGGACGGGAGCCCCGGCCCGTAGGTGGCGACGTCGGTCGGCTGGGTCTGGCCGTCGGGGGCGGCCGCGGTGGGACGCGACCAGGCCCGGGCGGGGGTTCCGGGGGAGGGGTCGGACATGCTCCGAGTCTCGTCGGGCCGGCCTCCGACGCCGGGGATGACCCCGGCGCTACGACGTGAGGTCGAGCAGGGCGGCGATCCGATGCCGCCGCGTCGCGCTGGTCGCCCCCCGCCGGGGCCGTCGTCCCCCGCCGAGGAGGATCGCCCCCACCGCGACCAGCGCGAGCCCGATCGCCACCAGCCCGCCCACCGCGGCACCGGTACGGGCCAGCGGGCCGGTGCCCGAAGGCCCGGCCGGGAGGAAGGGATCGACCGGATCGATCGGGTCGACCAGGTCGCGCGCCTCCACGGCGCCGCACACGGCGACGGTGACGGCCGCGTCGGAGGTCGCGCTGGCGAGGGTCGACGAGTTGCTGATGCCGGTCCCGGTCTCGCCCGGGTCGACCTGGCAGTCGAGCGCCGCGGCCGTGGCCGAGGCGTCGACGACGATCCGCACCCGCACGTCGTAGACGTGGACCTCACCCACCGCGAGGGGCTGGTCGGTGACGATGACGGGCTGCGCCCCGCCGTCCCAGCCGGGGGTCAGGGGGATGTCTCCCGGCGTGGTGTTGGCCACCGTCGTCGAGGTGGTGGTGATCCCGTCGCCGTAGAGGAGCTGGTCGTCGAGGTCGTAGGCGACCTCGACGGTGCCGATGTTCTCGATCGTCAGGCGGTAGGTGACCTCGTACCCGTCGGTGCCCACGGGCGTCGTGCCCAGCAGCTCCTTGGTGATCTCGGCGTCCTCGACCACGGCCGTCGAGACCCGGTTGGTGATCGTGCACGAGATGCGGGCCGCCATCACGGGGGTGATCTCGATCGTGCCCGACAGGGGCTCGTCGGTCGGCAGGTCGGTCTGGAGACCGCTGGCGTCGACGCAGGTGAGGGTGGCGGTGTAGGCGTCGAGGTCGGTCGCGCCGGCGGCGCGCTCGCCGATCCCGTACGTGGTGTCGGCCTGGGCCACGAACCGGCCCGTGGTGCCCGTCCCGGGGTCGACGGTGGAACCGGTGCCGGAGGTGGTCGCATCGGTCGGGTCGGACACGGTCGGACCGTCAGGACCCGGGGCCACGCGCACCGCGAGCAGGGACGTGTCGGAGGCGCTGATCCCCACCGTGACCTGGTCGCCGGGCTGGGCCCGGTCGGTGGCGAAGCCGGCCCGGACCTCGATCGTGGGCGCCACCCGGTTCACGATCGAGCAGAGGATGTCGGCCCCGGCCACCGGGGTGATGGCGACCGGCCCGAGGTACGGCACGGTCTCCGGGAGGTCGGTCTGGATGCCGTTGATGTCGAGGCAGATGATGAGGGCCTCGTAGCGGAGGAGGTCGGTGGTCCCCGCCTCGAGCTCGCTCACCTCGTAGGTCACGCCCGCCGTCGCCCCGTAGGCGCCGGTGTCACCGGTGCCCGCGTCGACGGTGTCGCCCGTGCCCGTGGTCGTGGAGTCGGCCACGACCGTCAGGTCCTGGGTGACCACCATCCTGAACTGGTCCGTCGGCTGGTCGCGGAGGGTCCCGAGGGACTTCAGCACCCGGATCCGGGGTCGGGGCGTGTTGACGACGGTGCAGATGATCAGGGCCCCAGGGGCCGGGGTGATCGCCGAGACCTGGGTGAGGTCCTGGCCGTCGGGCAGGTCATCCGGGTCGGTCACGCCGGCGGAGTCGACGCAGCCGATCGTCGTCGCGTAGTCGCTGAGGTCGGTCGTCCCGACGGCGAGCTCGTCGATCGTGTAGGTCGTCCCGGCGGGGACGTCGGCGAAGCCGGTGCTCCCCGTGCCGAGGGCGACGGCGGAACCGATGCCCCCCGTCGTGGACGAGCGGATCACCGTGTCGTCCTCGAGGAGCCGCACGGTGAACTGGTCGGTGTCGTCGTGGCGGGGCCCGGAGAGCTGCTTCGCCACCAAGATGTCCGCCGTGGCCGAGGTGTTGGTGATCGTGCAGCTGATGGCGGCGCCGGCGACGGGGGTGATCGCCATCGGCTGGGTGTAGGGGGCGTCGTCGGGCAGGCCGGTCTGGAGGTCGTTGGCGTCGACGCAAGAGATGGTGGCCGTGTAGTCGCCCAGGTCGGTGGCGGCGACGCCGACCTCGCCCAGCGCGTAGGTCTGGCCGGGGGTGGCGGTGAACGGGCCGGTGACGCCCGTGCCGGCGGTGATCTCGGCCCCAACCCCGGCCGTGGTGCTGGCGCTGGTGTCGTTGACGACGGTGCCGTCGTCGGTGATCTCCACCGTGAACTCGTCGTCGAGCTGCGCCCGGTAGGTGGCCAGCGCCTTGTCGAGCTCGATGGTCGTGGCCGGCGGGATGGCCGCGTTGGTGATCGTGCAGGTGATCTCGGCGCCGAGGGTGGGCTCGATGGTGACCGGTCCGGGGTACGGCTCGTCGTCGGGCAGGTCGGTCTGGACGCCGGTGGCGTCGACGCAGTCGATGGTGGCGTCGTAGTCGAAGAGGTCGGTGTCGCCGTCGCCGCTCTCGCCGACCTGGTAGCCAGAGCCGGCCTCGACGACGACCGGTCCGGTGGTGCCCGTCTGCGGGTCGATGGTCGACCCGGTGCCGGCGGTGACCCCCGTGGCGACGAACGCGTTGGGTCCCTCGATCGCCACCACGAACTGGTCCTCGGGCTCGACGCGGTCGGACCCGAGGGCCTTGACCACCTCGATGGTCGTCGTCGGCGGGATCGCCGTGTTGGTGATCGTGCAGGTGACGGCGGCGCCGGCGGTGAGCTCGAGCTCGATCCCATCGGCGTCGAGCGCGGCCTCGTCGGGCAGCCCGACCTGGAGGCCGTTGGCGTCGACGCAGTCGATCGTGGCCGTGTAGTCGGCCAGGTCGGTGGTGCCCGCCGCCTCCTCGCCGACGGTGACGAGCTCGCCGGGGCTCAGCGTGACCACGCCCGTGTCGCCGGTGCCGGCGTCGACGTCGGCCCCGCTCCCGGTCGTGGTGCTGGCGCCGAGGGAGCCGCCCTCGCCGTCGACCCCGACGGTGAACTCGTCGGTGTCGTCGAGGCGCGCCCCGTCGAGCGCCTTGACCACCCGGAGGGTGGGGTCGGGCGGGGCCACGGTGTTGGTGATCGTGCAGCTGATGGCGGCGCCGGCGACGGGGGTGATCGGCAGGGCGCCTCCCGCGTCCAACGGGGCGTCGTCGGGGAGCCCGGTCTGGAACCCGTTGGCGTCGATGCAGTCGATGGCCGCCACGTAGTCGGCCGAGTCGGCCGTCCCCTGGGCCAGCTCGTGGAGCTCGTAGGTCGTGCCGGCCATGGCGGTGAAGGGCCCGGTCGTGCCGCTGCCCGGGTCGACCGTCGTCCCCGACCCGGTCGTGAGCCCGTCGTCCACGATGATGCTGTTGCGGGAGATGGCGACGTAGAACTGGTCGGTGTCGTCCACCCGGGGCGACCCGAAGGCCTTGGTGAGGTCGAGCGTCGGCGCGACCGGCACGTTGGCGATGGTGCAGGTGATCACCGAGCCCTCCACCGGGCTGAGCAGGAAGGGCTCGTCGTGCGGGTCGCCGTCGGGCAGGTCGCCGGTCAGCTCCTCGACGTCCTCGCAGCTGATGGTGGCCTGGTACTGGCCGAGGGTCGCCGTCCCCGTCGCCAGCTCGTCCAGGGCGTACTCCAGGGCGGGGTCGACGACGACCGGGCCGGTGGTGCCGGTGCCGGGGTCGACGGTGCTGCCCGTCCCGGTGGTGGTGCCCGACGCCAGCGGCGTGCCGTCCTCGGACAGCCGGACGGTGAACTGGTCGGTGTCGGTGCCGCGGCCCGACGGCAGGGCCTTGACCACCTCGATGGTGGTGGTCTCGGCGGCGGCCGCCGGCCCGGCGGGCGGGGTCGGGCCCAGCCCCACGAGCGAGAGGGCGATGAGGGCGCCCACCGCGCCCAGGCGTGCGAGGACGTGACATCCCCGGCGGCGTGCGTCCACCCGTCTCTCCGATCCGGCCGGATCCCGGCCACCCCGCGGCCGAGTCCCCCTCTTCCGCGGCGGCGACGGTACCACCGGCGGGGCGGCGCGGATGAGCCCGAGACGGCTCGACCAGGACCGGCCGGGTGCCGCGGATGACGGGTGCGCGGCGGGCGCCAGGACGGGCACGGAATCGGTAGCCTCGTCGGGTGCCCTTCCGCCCGGACGAGATGCGCGGGTCGGGCCCCGGCGGCGGTCAGATCGACTACCGCCTGGCCCGACGCCACCTGATCGCCGAGCACAAGCGCGGCCGTCTGGCCCGCACCGACGTGTGCGACGCCCACCCGGAGCTGATGCGGGCGGCGCGGGAGGTCGGCGACAAGACCGGGACCGACTGCCCCATCTGCGAGGAGGAGAAGCTCCACCTCGTCAGCTACGTGTTCGGGCCCCGGCTGCCGGCCTTCGGGCGCTGCATCACCAAGCGCTCCGAGCTCCAGGCCTTCGCCCGCCGGGCCGGCTCGTTCACCTGCTACGTCGTCGAGGTCTGCCCCGCCTGCGGTTGGAACCACCTGGCCCGCACGTGGACCCTCGGCCGGGGTGACAGCGCCCGTCGCGCCGCCCCCTGAGGCCGGACCCGACGGGACGGGCCGCGACCGGTCCCGGTAGCATCTCCCGCTGGCCGTGCGGCGGACCCCGCCGGGCCGCCACGACCCCCTCCTCCTGCCTGATGCCCCGGACCCGCCGACCCATCCCGGCCCACAACCTGAAGACCACGCGTCACGGCGACGTGAAGCGGCGCAACATCCTCTGGCGATGGCGCCGGCTCTTCTACCTGGCGGTGCTGCTCGGCATGGTGGCCGTCACCGGTGCCGGCTACGTCGTCTCCCAGGTGCCGCTGCCCACCGAGCCGCCGGTCGAGGCCCAGACCACCTTCATCTGCACCGCCGAGATCCTGCCCGGCCAGTGCGACGAGGACACCGCCGCGGCCACCCTCCACGGCGAGGAGGACCGGGTCAACGTCGGCCTGGAGCAGGTCCCCGACGTGATGATCGACGCCGTGGTGGCCGCCGAGGACCGGGACTTCTTCGAGCACGGTGGTGTCGACCCGCTCGGCATCGCCCGCGCCGCCTACACCGACATCCGGGGCAACTCGGCGTCGCGCCAGGGCGGCTCGACCATCACCCAGCAGTACGTGAAGAACGTCTACCTCACCGACGAGCGGACCCTGACCCGCAAGATCCGCGAGGCGGTCATGGCGGTGAAGCTGGAGCAGGAGATCTCCAAGGAGCAGATCCTCGAGAACTACCTGAACACCATCTACTTCGGTCGCGGCGCCTACGGCGTCCAGGCCGCCAGCCGGGTCTACTTCGAGAAGGACGTGGGCGAGCTGGTCCTGGCCGACGCCGCCCTGCTGGCCGGGCTGATCCGCTCGCCGCAGCGGGCCGAGCCCTACGCCCACCCGGAGGAGGCCAAGCGCCGCCGCCGCACCGTCCTCGACGCCATGCTCGAGGAGGAGATGATCACCAAGGCCGACCGCGACGGCGCCGACGACGTGCCCATGAACATCTACGGCGGGGTCAAGCTGTACGAGCCCAGCAACAGCGTCTCGGTCGAACCCGAGGTCTCGCTGGCCCAGGGCGACTACTTCATCGAGTACGTGCGGGCCCAGCTGGCCAGGAAGTACGGCGACGACACCGTGTTCGGCGGCGGCCTCCGGGTGTACACGACCCTCGACCTGGACCTGCAGAACGATGCCCTCCAGGCCGTGCACGAGACGCTCGACCAGCCCGGCGACCCGGCCTCGTCGATCGTCGCCATCGACGACTCCGGTCAGGTCAAGGCCATGGTCGGCGGCACCGACTTCGCCAACAACAAGGTCAACCTGGCCGTCGGCGCGGCCGGCGGCGGCAGCGGGCGCCAGCCCGGGTCGACCTTCAAGCCCTTCGCCCTCGCCGAGGCCATGCGCAACGGCTTCTCGGTCGAGTCGTACATCAGGACCCCCAGCAGCGCCGTCTTCCCCGCCGCCAACGGCGGGGCGGACTGGACGCCGAGCGGCGGCTGCTGCAGCGGCGTGGCCACCCTGGCCGAGGCCACCGCCCACTCGGCCAACACCGCCTTCGCCGAGATGATGATCGAGCTCGGGCCCCAGGCGGTCATCGACATGGCCCACGACCTCGGCGTCAGCGCCGAGTTCCCCGAGCCGTTCCCGTCGATCGTGCTGGGTTCGGGCGAGGTGTCGGTGCTCGACATGGCCGCCGGCTACTCGACCTTCGCCAACCAGGGCACCCGGGTCGACGCCCGGGTGATCACCCGGGTCGAGGATGCCGAGGGCAACCTGATCGAGGAGTTCCCGGCCAAGCGGACCCAGGTGCTCGACGTCGACCAGGCCTCCCGGGTCACCTACGCCCTCCAGCAGGTCATCGATCACGGCACCGGCGAGGACGCCGACTTCGGGCGGCCGGCGGCGGGCAAGACCGGCACCACCCAGGACAACGCCGACGCCTGGTTCGTGGGCTACACGCCGAAGCTCACCGCCGCCGTGTGGATGGGCTACCCCGAGGGGAACGTGCCCATGACCGAGGTCCACGGGGAGGTGGTGGCCGGTGGCAACTTCCCGTCGCGGATGTGGCGGAGGTTCATGGAGCTGGCCACCGAGGGCACACCGGTCGACGAGTTCCCCGACCCGGCCGACCTCGACTTCGGCTTCCCGTGGGACGCCGAGCTGGAGGCGGAGCAGGAGGCCGCCGCCACCACGGTGCCCAGCGACCCGGGGACGGGCGGCGTCACCGACACGACACCGACCACCGACACGACGGACCCGACGGTCACCGCCTCGACCCCGGAGACCGAGCCCGCCCCGACCGACTCCGTCGTCCCCACCGAGCCGACCATCCCGGTCGTCCCCGGCGTCCCCGACGGGTAGGCGGCCTCAGGACCCGTCGGTCTCGGCCTCGGCCGTCTCGGTGGCGGGCGTCTCGATGTCGAGCTCGACGCCGACGGGGACGTGGGGGTAGTTGGCCCGGCACGCCGCGCACCAGCGCTCGACGTCGGCCACCCTCGTCACCGAGCCCTCGGCGTCCCACGCCGCGGGCGTGACGTAGAGCCGGTGCAGGGCGACCAGGTCGTCGCAGTCGACCTCGCCGCAGGAGTCGCAGGGACCAGATTCCATCCGGGTGACGCTACGGCCTGGCGGGCCGCGCTTGGCGTGGTGGCGTGGGGGGCCGATACGCTGCGCTCGACCGCTGGCAGCCACATGGCGCTGGACGGAACCGAGGAGATGCCCATGGCCCCCACCGCTGGTGACGGCACTCGCCGTCGTCCTACGTCCTCCGACCCCGCCCACCACCCTGAAGGTGGCGCTCCGCGCCGCCGTCCTGTGAGTGCTCCTGCCATCCGCGCCAAGAAGGTGCGCGCCGGCGCCGACCCGCTCGTCATGGTCACGGCCTACGACGCACCGGGCGCCCGCATCGCCGACGCCGGCGGCGTCGACATGATCCTGGTCGGCGACAGCCTGGCCATGGTGGTGCTGGGCTACGACGACACCCTCCAGGTCACCATCGACGACATGGCCCACCACACCGCGGCGGTGGCCCGGGCCAAGCCCTCGGCCCTTGTCGTCGGCGACCTGCCGTGGATGAGCTACCACGTCGACCGGGCCGACACGGTCCGCAACGCCGCCAAGCTGATCAAGGCCGGCGCCGGCGCCGTCAAGCTCGAGGGCGGCCGCAAGCGCCTGCCCATGGTCGAGGCGCTGGTCGACGCCGAGATCCCGGTGATGGGCCACATCGGCCTCACCCCGCAGTCGGTCCACGCCATGGGCGGGTTCAAGGTCCAGGGTCGCACCAGCGAGGCGGCCACGCAGCTGGTCGGGGCGGCCAAGGCCCTGGCCCACGCCGGCGCCTTCGCCGTGGTGCTCGAGGGCATCCCCGACGAGGTCGGCCGGATGGTCACCGACGCCATCGACGTACCCACCATCGGCATCGGGGCCGGCCCCCACTGCGACGGCCAGGTGCTCGTGTACCACGACGTGCTCGGCATCGAGGACCGCATGGCGCCCAAGTTCGTGCGCCGCTACGCCGAGGTCGGGGCCGACTCGGCCGCCGCCATCGGCCGCTTCGCCGACGACGTCCGCACCGGCGCCTTCCCCGGACCCGGCGAGAGCTACCACCTCTCCGCCGCGGTCGCCGAGACCCTCGGCCTCTACGGCGCCGAGGGCTGATCCCGCCGGTCCCCCCGGGGGCTGGCACGATGGGTCGATGACCTCTCGGCGGCGGCGCGCCGCGACGTGGGCCCTCCTCGTCGCCGTGCTCCTGGCCGCGTGTGGGGGCGACGACGACGCCGGCGCGCCGACCACCACGTCGACGTCGCTGGCCACCGCCGGCGGGTCGGACGCGACCGAGGGGTCATCGACCACCGATGGGACCACGGGGAACGGCCTGCCCCCCGTCACCGGGCTCTTCGCCGAGGGCCGCACGCCGATCCCGGGGTTCGGCGAGATCGAGGTCCGCATCGTCGAGGGGCCCGACGGTGAGCCCATCGTGATCTGCGTCCTCGTGGCCGAGACCCCGGCCCAGCGCCAGCGGGGGCTGATGGAGGTCACCGACCTGGGTGGCTACGACGGGATGCTGTTCCGGTTCCCCGCCGACTCCGACGGCGGGTTCTGGATGAAGGACACCGTCTTGCCCCTGTCGATCGCCTACCTCGACGCCGACGGCGCCGTCGTCAGCACCGCCGACATGGACCCGTGCCCCCCGGGCACCGACCGCTGTCCGAGCTACCCGGCCGACGATCCCTACCGGATGGCGCTGGAGGTCGAACAGGGCGGCCTGGCTCCCTTGGCCCTGGAGGAGGGCGGGTCCGCCCGCCTCGAGGTCACCGGCCCCTGCCCGCCCCTCACCACCTCCGACTGACCGGTCCGACCTCCGCTGTCACACCCCCTCTGCATGATGGCGGCATGAGTGGCTTTCGCGATCGGCGGTGCGAACCCGTAGCATCGAACGGTTCCAATCGAACCCTGCGCCGGACCGACCGGCGCCCCGGTAGCCCGGGTCCACAGGGAGGTGCTGACTCGCCATGCGAGCGTACGAGCTGATGGTCATCTTCAACGGTGATCTCGATGAGTCCACGGTGCAGCAGGGGATCAACAGGATCCATGCGCAGATCACCGAGGCCGGCGGCGAGACCGTCACGACCGACAAGTGGGGGACTCGGCGCTTTGCGTACGAGATCAACCACAAGAGCACGGGTTTCTACGTGGTGCTCGAGATCCTGGCCGAGCCCGGTGCGCTCGACCGGCTCGAGAACACACTGCGGCTCGCGGACGAGGTCGTCCGCCACAAGCTCATCCGCCTGCCCGACGGTGAGGCCGCTCGACGTGGCCTCCTCGGCGAGCAGCCCGCCCCGGCCGCAGCCGCGGCCGAGGCCTAGGCCGGAGGTACCCCGATGGCAAACGACAACAGCGTGACCCTCACGGGCAACATCACCCGTGATCCCGAGCTCCGCTTCACCCCCAGCGGCCAGGCCGTGGCCACCTTCGGCCTCGCCGTGAACCGCCGCTGGCAGAACCGCCAGACCAACGAGTGGGAGGAGCAGGTCTCCTTCTTCGACGTCAAGTGCTGGGCCCAGATGGCCGAGAACGTGTCCGAGTCCCTCGGGCGCGGGACGCGCGTCGTCGTCAGCGGCCGCCTCGAGCAGCGCTCGTGGGAGACCGACAACGGCGACAAGCGCTCCAAGGTCGAGGTGGTGGCCGACGAGATCGCCCCCAGCCTGCGCTGGGCCACGGCCCAGGTCACCAAGAACGAGCGCACCGACGGTGGCTCCGGCGGCGGTGGCGGCAGCTACGGCGGCGGGGGCGGCGGTCGCAGTGGTGGCGGTGGCGGCGGGGGCAACAGCTTCCGCGACGAAGGCAGCAGTGGCAGTGGCAGTAGCGGTGGCGGTGGCGGTGGCGGTGGCGGCAACCGGGGCGGTAGCTCCGGCGGCGGAGGAAACGACATGGACGAGGAGCCGTTCTGATGGCACAGCAGAAGCCCAAGCGGGGCAACAAGAAGGACACCGCTCGACGCGGCAAGAAGAAGGTCAGCGTCCTCAACCAGGAGAAGGTCGACTACGTCGACTACAAGGACGTGAACCTGCTCAAGCGGTTCATGTCGGACCGGGCCAAGATCCGGGCTCGTCGCGTCACCGGCAACAGCGCCCAGCAGCAGCGGGAGGTCGCCATGGCGATCAAGAACGCCCGCGAGATGGCGCTGCTGCCCTACACGTCGACGGCACGCTGAGGGAGGACGACCCGATGAAGCTCATCCTCACCCAGGAGGTCTCGAACCTCGGAGCGCCCGGCGACGTCGTCGACGTCAAGGACGGCTTTGGCCGCAACTACCTGATGCCGCGCGGACTCGCCATCCGCTGGACTCGCGGGGCCGAGAAGCAGATCGACTCCATCAAGAAGGC
>DASYLG010000506.1:0-5938 GCA_036009685.1 Iamia sp.
ACCCAGACACCCGCTCGTCGCACCGACGGACCGCCCCGGACCCTGCGAAGGAGGTTGGCCCAGGCGCTCGGCGTGCTCGCCGCCACCGGCGCCGCCACCGCCCTGGGGGCCGGCCCGGCCCTCGCCTGCGGCGGCCTCGTCGGCGAGAACGGCTCGATCGAGCTGGTGCGGACCACGACCCTGGCCGCCTACCACGACGGCGTCGAGCGCTACGTGACCTCGTTCGAGTTCACCGGTGAGGGCGAGGAGGTCGGCAGCATCATCCCGCTACCCGACGTCCCCTCCGACGTGGTGCGGGGCGGCGACTGGACCCTCCAGCGCCTGCAGCAGGAGGTGGCCCCGCCGGGCGACGACGATGTCGCCTTCGCCGCCGAGGCGTCCACCACCGCCGACAGTGCCCGGGTCATCGAGACCTACGAGGTCGACGCCCTCGACATCACCGTCCTCGAAGGTGGTGGCGACGAGGTCGGCGAGTGGGCCGTCGACAACGGCTTCCTGCTGACGCCCGACGCCCCCGAGGTCCTCGAGTTCTACGGCGACCGCAGCCAGATCTTCATGGCCGCCAAGTTCGACGCCTCCCGGGCGGCCGAGCTGGGCCAGCAGTCCGGCGACGGCACGCCGATCATGATCACCATCCCGACCGACGAACCCTGGGTCCCGCTGCGGATCCTGGGCCTCGGGCTGGAGGAGGACCAGCGCGTCGAGGCCGACGTCTTCCTGCTCACCGACGATCAGCCGGCGCTGCTGGCCGGCGGTGACGGCCTGGAGCTGGCCCGCAGCGAGCAGGCCGGCGACCTCCTGCTCGACGACCTCCGGTCCGACGTGGGCATGGAGTGGGTGCCGCAGGAGATGTGGTTCACCCACCTCCCGCTGGAGGTCGACGCCGGCGAGCTCGACTACGACCTGGCCGTCTCCACCGACGACGACGAGGCGCCGGCCGTCGTCGACGCCGGGATCCCGGCCCGGCAGGCGGTGGTCGTCGACGCCCGCGGCGGCGGTGTCACGTGGTGGCCCGTCGCCGTCGGGGTGGCCGCCGCCGCCGCCGTGCTCGGCGGTGGGCTGCTGGTCCGGCTCATGGCATCGGCGCCCGTGCCGGCGGCCGGCCGGCGCGAGGGGCCGGGATGAAGGTCGTCGGGCTGGCGCTGGCGGCGGCCCTCGTCGGTGGCGCGGTGACCGGCGGCGGGTACGCCGTCGTCGCCGCCGACGAGGGCGCGGCGGGACCGATCCTCGGTCCCGGCACCGAGACGGTGACGATCACCATCGAGGACAGCCACTTCAGCCCCGATCGCATCCGGGTCTACGAGGGCACCCAGGTGCGGTTCGTCGTCCGCAACACCGACCCCATCGGCCACGAGCTGGTGGTCGGCCCGGAGTCGGTGCACCTCCGCCACGAGCGGGGGACCGAGGCGGCCCACCCACCGATCCCGGGCGAGGTGTCGCTGGGCCCGCACCAGACCGGCGCCACCGTCTACGAGTTCGACACCCCCGACGACCTCCGCATCGTCTGCCACCTCCCCCGCCACGAGGCCTACGGGATGAGGGGCCTCGTCGAGGTCGTGTCTGTCTAGCGGAGGCGCTGGGTAGCGTCCGCCCATGTCGGACGACCTCGAGACGCGCGTCGCAGCCACCGCACGACGGATCGCCGAGCTGGGGGGCGACGAGGGCAGCTCGGTCTACACGATGTCGTGGTGGAGCGAGCGGCTCCTCGACTGGGCCATGGACCACCCGCAGTTCAAGGCCCAGCTGTTCCGCTTCGTCGACGTCTTCCCGGCCCTCGACGGTGACGACGACGTGGCTCGGCACCTGGGGGAGTACCTCCACGGCGTCGGGATCCCCAAGGCCCTCGACCTCGGTGTCACCGGGGCCGACCACGTCCCCTTCGGCAAGCGGGTCGAGGCCCGGGTCGCCCGCAGGAACATCACCCGCATGGCCGAGCAGTTCATCCTCGGCGAGACGGCGGCGCAGGCCGTGGACGGGGCGGCCCGGCTCTGGGCCACGGGCATCGCCACCACCGTCGACCTCCTCGGCGAGAAGACGATCGTGGCGGCCGAGGCCGACCGCTACACGGCGCGCGTCATCGAGGTCCTCGACGCCCTGGCCGACGCCGCCCCCGGCTGGACCGACCAGCCCCGCCTCGAGACCGACGACCTCGGCCCCCGGCCCCGGGTCAACGTCAGCGTCAAGCCCACGGCGCTGGCGGTGCACTACGAGCCGCTGACCCGTGACCACGGCCTGGCCTCGGCTCGGGAGCGGATGCGTCGGATCTGTCTCCGGGCCGGCGAGCGGGGCGCCACCGTCCACGTCGACATGGAGCACGCCGACGCCAAAGACCTCACGCTCGAGCTGTTCCGCGACCTGGCCACCGACCCCGAGCTGGCCCACGTCGACCTCGGCATCGTCATCCAGGCCTACCTGCGCGACAGCCGCGACGACCTGGCCGAGGTCATCGCCATCTCCTCCCTGCGGGAGTGGCCGGTGACCGTCCGTCTGGTCAAGGGCGCCTACTGGGACACCGAGACGATCGAGGCCCGGGCCGCGGGTTGGCCCGTCCCCGTGTTCGAGGAGAAGGAGCAGACCGACGCCAGCTACGAGCGGTGTGTCCGGCTCCTCCACGACCACCACGGCTCGGTGCGGGCCGCCTTCGCCAGCCACAACCTCCGGTCGCTGGCCTACGCCATCGAGTACGGGCGCGAGTCGGGCATCGGCGACGATGGCTACGAGATCCAGATGCTCCACGGGATGGCCGAGCCCATCCACCAGGCCATCCGTCGGATGGGGTTCCGGCTGCGGGTCTACGCCCCGGTCGGCGAGCTGGTGCCGGGCATGGCCTACCTCGTCCGCCGGCTGCTGGAGAACACCAGCAACGAGTCGTTCGTCCGTCACCGGTTCGCCGACGACGACGACCTGGACACGCTCATCGCCGCCCCCGAGGTCGAGAGCCTTCCGGGCCTCGAGCCGGTACGACCACGAGGTGCCAGGCACCTCGTGGTCCCCGGCGCCAGCGACCCGGCGCCCTACGAGCCCGAGCCGGTGCGGGAGTGGCGGCGCAAGGGCCCTCGCGAGGCCTTCGCCGCGGCGGTCGAGCGGGCGGGCGCGGCCGACGGGCTTGACGTTCCGGCCGTGATCGCCGGCGAGCGCATCCGCACCACCGCGACCATCGACGCGGTCGACCCGGGGCGGCCCGACCGCGTCGTGGCCCGGGCCATGGCGTGCGGGCCGGCCGAGGCCGACGACGCCGTGGCGGCCGCGGTGGCGGCGCGGCCCGGCTGGCGGTCGACGCCGGTGCCCGAGCGGGCCGCGGTGCTGTTCCGGGCGGCGGCGTGGATGCGAGACCGGCGCGACGACCTCTCGGCCCGGCAGGTCCACGAGGTGGGCAAGCCGTGGGACCAGGCCGACGCCGACGTCTGCGAGGCCATCGACTTCTGCGAGTACTACGGCCGGGAGATGCTGCGGCTCGATGCCGGGGGCAAGGTCCAGTCGCCCCCCGGCGAGGCCAACCGGCTGCGGTACGAGGGCAAGGGCATCACCGCCGTCATCTCACCGTGGAACTTCCCCCTCGCCATCCCCTGCGGGATGACGGCGGCGGCCCTGGTGGCCGGCAACCCCGTCATCCTCAAGCCGGCCGAGCAGTCGCCCGGGGTGGCCTGGTCGCTGGTCGAGGCGTTCGAGGCGGCCGGGCTCCCCCCGGGCGTGCTCGGCTTCGTGCCCGGGCTCGGCGAGGAGGTCGGTGCCCGGCTGGTCGAGCACCCCGAGGTGGCGGTCATCGCCTTCACCGGGTCGCGCGACGTGGGGCTGGCGATCAACGCCGCGGCCGCCGCCGTGCGCCCCGGCCAGCAGCTGGTCAAGAAGGTCATCGCCGAGATGGGGGGCAAGAACGCCCTGATCGTCGATGGCGATGCCGACCCCGATCAGGTCGTGCCCATCGTCCTGCGGTCGGCCTTCGCCTACGCCGGCCAGAAGTGCTCGGCCCTCTCCCGGCTGATCGTCCTCGACCGGGCCTGGGACGCCGTCGTCCCCCGGCTGGTCGCCGCCGCCTCCGAGCTGGTGGTGGGGCCGTCGGTCGAGATGGGCACCCAGGTCGGTCCGGTGATCGACGCCGATGCCCTCTCGCGCCTGCGGGGGGTCGTCGACGGCGCCTCGGCCCACGGCACCGTCGCCCTGGCCCGGACCGACGTCCCCGACCACGGCTACTACGTCGGACCCACCGTGGTGACCGACGTCGACCCGGCCTCGCCGCTGGCCCGCGACGAGCACTTCGGGCCGGTGCTGGCCGTGCTCCGGGCGCGTGACGTCGACCACGCCCTGGAGCTGGCCAACGACACGCCGTTCGCCCTCACCGCCGGCGTGTGCAGCCGCTCGCCGTCGACGGTCGAGCGGTGTAGCCGCGAGCTTCGCGCCGGGAACGTCTACGTCAACCGCGACATCACCGGCGCCGTCGTCGGCCGTCACCCCTTCGGCGGCTACGGGCTGTCGGGCGTGGGCTCGAAGGCCGGCGGGCCCGACTACCTGCTGCAGCTCCTCGACCCCCGGGCCACGAGCGAGAACACCGTCCGCCAGGGCTTCGCCCCCGACGACTGACGCTCCCGACTAGAGGTCGCTCGAGAGCGTCTCGCGCACCAGCCAGCCGAGGGCCTCCTCGGCCTGGTCGAGGATCGAGATGTGGCCGTCGTCGGGACGGATCCACAGATGGGCCCGCGGGAGGGTGCGGCGCAGCCACTCGGCGTGGGCGACGGGCACCACCCGGTCCTGGCCGCCCTGGATCAGCAGGGTGGGCACGGTGATGGTCTCCGGCTCGAAGCCCCAGTGGGCGACGTAGGCGAGGTCGTCGTCGACCTGGCCGTTGTGGCCGTGGGCCAGCGCCGGCTCGACGACCTCGGCCAGCCAGCCCCACTCGTGGGCGAAGGCGGCGGCGTCGGCGGTGGAGAACGGGAGCCGGGTCGGGCCGGTCATGGCGTCGTGGTGGGCCCGGGCCTCGCGGCCCTCGATGGTGGACCGGAGGGTCCCCACGGCGGCGGGCTCCATGCCGGCGAACCAGTGGAGATCCTCGGCCTCGATCGGGGCCAGGCCGGCCAGGCAGACGGCGCCTAGGACCCGGTCGGGCAGCAGGGCGGCGCAGGCCAGGGCGTGGGGACCGCCGCCCGAGTGGCCCATGACGGCGAAGCGGTCGACCCCGAGGGCGTCGGCCACCGCCGCGGTGTCGCCGGCCGCGGTGCCGACGTCGCGGCCCGGGTTGGTCGTCGACCCGCCGTAGCCGGGCCGGTCGTAGGACAGCCAGCGGATGGCCATGCGGTCGGAGGCCGCGAACAGCGGTCTGGGCGGCGCCCCGATGGTGGGCGTCCCGTGGTGCCACACGACGGTGAGACCGTCGTGACCCTCTGCTCCGGTGTCGTAGGCGTGCAGCCGGCGACCGTCGGGCAGCTCGACGTCGAGCTCCGTCACCACGGGCCGAACCTACAGGCCACCCGTCGGGGACGCCCCCGCCGCCGCGCCCCGTGGCGACCTCCTCTCCCCCTGCGGTGGGCGCCTCGGCGAGCGGGTCCCCGTCCGTTCTGATCTCCGAGCGTCGCGTGGGTGCGACCCTCGCTGATCAGAACGGTGGGGGCGGGTCCCGGGCCGTTCTGATCTCCCGAGGTCGCGTGGGTGCGACCCCTCGCTGATCAGAACGGGGTGCGTCCGACGGGGTGGGCCACCCGACGGTGGGATCGAGGTGGGCAGGACCCTCGATCCGGGGTAGACGTGGGGCCGTGCCGGTCGCCCCCGAACGCAGTTGCCCGTCGTGCCACGAGCCGGTCGCCGCCCACCAGACCCTCTGCCCGTCGTGTCGCACGCCGGTCCCCTCGGAGGCAGGCCCGGTGGCGGCCGACAGCTCGGCCTTCACCTTCACCGCCCCACCCCCCCGCCCAGCCCGCCCCACCGACGCCCCGTCCCCGGTCCCCGG
>DASYLG010000507.1:0-2636 GCA_036009685.1 Iamia sp.
ACGAACCCCGTCGTCGACCTGCTGGGCGACCAGACGGGCCGGTTCGTCCCCGTCTACCCGCAGTCCGAGAAGGTCCGGGTGACGAGCCAGGACGTGGGCCGTTGGATGACCGAGGTTCTCGAGCGGGCGGGCGACTTCGCCGAGCCGCTGCCCGACGCCGTCCTCGCCCAGCACACCCTCGTCGGCCGCACCCGCGCCTTCCGCGGCATCCACCTCCCGGAGGACCACGCCGATGTGGCCGTGGCCCGCAAGCGTCTGGTGTTCGACGAGCTGTTGCGGGTCCAGCTGGCCCTGATCCTGCGCAAGCGGGCCCTCGAGCGGGTCACCAAGGGCATCGAGCACCAGGTCGACGGCACCCTGGTCGACCAGTTCCACCAGCGCCTCCCGTTCCCGCTCACCGGCGCCCAGCAGCGGGTCATCGGCGAGATCGACGTCGACCTGGCCGGCCCCCACCCGATGCACCGCCTCCTCCAGGGCGACGTCGGGGCCGGCAAGACCGTGGTGGCCCTGAGCGCCCTGCTCGTCGCCGTCCAGGGCGGCCACCAGGGCGCCCTCATGGCGCCGACCGAGGTCCTGGCCGAGCAGCACCACCTCGGGATCCGCCAGATGCTCGAGGGGCTCACGGTCACCGACGACCAGAACCTGCTAGGCGAGCGGCCCGTCGGCGTCGAGCTGCTCACCGCCCGCAGCAACGCGACCGACCGCAAGCGCATCGCCGCCGGGCTGGAGCGGGGCGACGTCGACATCGTCATCGGCACCCACGCCCTCATCCAGGGCACGGTCGCCTTCCGGGACCTGGGCGTGGTCGTGGTCGACGAGCAGCACCGCTTCGGCGTCGAGCAGCGCGCCGCCCTCCGCGAGCAGGGCGCCGGCGACGTCACGCCCGACGTCCTGGTCATGACGGCTACGCCGATCCCCCGCACCGCGGCCATGACCGTCTACGGCGACCTCGACGTGTCGGTCCTCGACGAGCTGCCGCCCGGCCGCACGCCGATCACCACCCACTGGATCCGCACCGACCCACCCGAGGGGGCCGATGGCGAGGAGGACGACGGGAACGACGTCGACCCGGCCACCCTCGACCCCGATGCACTCGATCCCGAGGCCCGGGTCTGGGAGGCAGTGAGAGCCGAGGTGAGCGAGGGGCGCCAGGCCTACGTCGTGTGTCCGCTGATCGAGGAGTCGGACAAGCTCGAGGCCACCAGCGCCCAGGAGACCTTCGACCGCCTCACCTTCGAGCCCGACGGCGAGCTGGTCGGCCTGACCGTCGAGCTGCTCCACGGTCGGGTCCCACCGGCGGAGAAGGAGGCGATCATGGATCGGTTCCGGGCCGGCCGGACCGACGTCCTCGTCGCCACCACCGTGATCGAGGTGGGCGTCGACGTCCCCAACGCCACCGTGATGGTCGTGCTCGACGCCGATCGCTTCGGCATCGCCCAGCTCCACCAGCTCCGGGGGCGCGTCGGCCGAGGAGCCCACGCCAGCACCTGCTACCTCGTCGGCTCCGGCGGCACCGAGGAGGGCATCGCCCGGTTGGAGGCGATGGTCCGGACGACCGACGGCTTCGAGCTGGCCGAGGTCGACCTCGACCTGCGGGGCGAGGGCACCTTGATGGGCGGCCGCCAGAAGGGTCGGAGCGATCTCAAGCTGGCCTCGCTGCGCCGGGACCGGGAGTGGGTGGGCAAGGCCCGCGAGGTGGCCATCGCCCTGGTCGACGCCGACCCCGAGCTGGCGGACAACCCTCTCTTGGCCGACGAGGTCAGCCTCTTCCTGGGCGAGGAGGAGCAGGACTTCCTGCTCAAGGGATGAGGAACCGCCACGAGGGCCGGGGCCTGATCCGGCGCGTGCTCCGGCGCCACGGCGCGCCCGTCCTCGTGCTCGTCGTGGTGGCGACGGGCTGGTCGCTGTTCAACCTCCGCGACGTGCTCGATCAGTGGTCGACCGCGGTCCCGACCCGGCTCGACAACCGCTTCCAGGCATGGGTGATCCACTGGGTCCAGGGCTGGGCCATGGGCGAGCACGGCCTGTTCGACGCCGCCACCTTCGCCCCCGCCCCCGACTCGCTGACCTTCTCGGACCACCTGATCGGTCTGGCCGTGATGCTGCTCCCGCTGCGGTGGCTCGGCCTGAGCCCGGCGGCGGTGTTCAACACCGGCCTGGTGCTCGGCGTGGTGGCCGACGCCGTGGCCGCCTACGTCATGGGCTTCGTCCTCACCCGGCGCCGGTCGGCCGGGCTGGTCGCCGCCGCCGTGTTCGCCCTGGGACCGGTGCCGTGGCTGGCCACCATGCACATCAACCTGGTGTGGCGGCCGGGGCTGCCGCTGATCGTCGCCGCCATCTGGGTGCTGGCCGATCGGAGCTCGGGGCGTGACACCTGGGAGTCCGTGCCGTCGGATCGGCTGGTGCTCGCCGGGCTCGGTCTGGTGGTGGCCTGGCAGGGGCTGGTGTCGTTCTTCTACGCCGTCTTCGTCCTGATCCTGGTCGTGCTGGTGGTGGCCGTCCGGTGGCGGGACGTGCGAACCCGCCTCGTCCGTCTGGGCGTCGCCGTCGGCATCGGTGTCGTCGCCTTCGTCTGGAGCTACGTCCCGTACCTGCAGACCCGCAGCCGCTACCCGGACTTCCGCCTCGAGCTCGAC
>DASYLG010000508.1:0-10194 GCA_036009685.1 Iamia sp.
GGCGAGGGCGGGCACCGGGGTGGCGTTCGCCGACCCGGTCGGGCCCGACGCCCCGAGGGCGAGGCGGGCCCGACGCAGCAGACGTCCGGCGCGGGCCGTGGTGGCGGCCTGCTCCCGATCCTGCTGGCGGTCGGCAACGTAGGTGTTGAGTGCGTCGTACGTGAGCACGATGCCTCCTTCCGGTGCCACCGGCCCTTCCGGTGACAGGAATCATCATCCGGCCCTGAAGCACCCCGACACATCGGGTGGATGACGTATTCACGCCGAGGGGACCGACGTATGTCACCCGTCACATCCCTACGTGGGGGAGGACACCCCCGCTGACCAGGGGCGACGCCGCCGGGGGCGGACCCGGGTCAGGCCTCGTCGCCGACGGCTCCGATGGCCTGGAGGTAGGCCAGACGGGCGTCGAGGACGGCGACGACGTCCTCGTCGAGGAGGTCGGCCCGCTCGTCGCCGGTCCGGGCCAGGACCCGGCCCACGGCGCCGTCGGGATCGACGACCTCGTCCTCCTCGCCGGCGGCGACCGCCTCGGCCGTGGCCGCCTCCAGCTCCTCGGCGTCGACGATGAGGATCCACCGGACGTCGTCGTGGCTGATGCGGGCGGTCACGTCGTCGGGCAGGCGGTCGGCGATGAAGGGGACAGCCTCCTCCAGCTCGTACACCGAGGGGGCGACCCGCTGCTCGAGCAGCACGACCTCGCGACCGACGGCGTAGAAGGCGATGCCGACCACCAGCACCACGGCCAGCACGACCAGCAGGACGACGACGACGATGCTCACCGGCGCCCTGGCCGATCGTGGTGGAGGTCGAGCCGCTCGGCCCGGCACGGGCGCCGGTGACCACCGGCGGCTTCACCGCCGAAGAGACGACCGTGCTGTCTGGTTCCCTCGCTGCGCTCGCTCACGGGGTGATCTTGCCAATCCGGGGGCCGGGAGGCGTGGTCGTCGGCCACCATCGGGGCGTGCCGTTGCTCGCTGCGACCCCTGACGACCTGCCCTTCCTGCGGGAGATGCTGGTGGAGGCGGCCTTCCCGCCCGGGACCGAGCGCCCCCCGGACCCCCTCGCCGACGACCACGTCGCCCGCTACGTCCACGGCTGGGGGCGGCCCGGCGACCTCGGCCTCGTCGCCCGGAGCGACGGCCGACCGGTCGGAGCGGCGTGGACCCGGCTGCTCCCTCCGGAACGGCCGGGGGACGGGTTCGTCGCCGGCGACACGCCCGAGCTGTCGGTCGCCGTGACCGACGGCGCCCGGGGTCGGGGTCTCGGGCGGGCCCTGGTGGCCGGGGCCCTCGACCACGCCGCCGCCCACGGCCACGAGCGGGTGAGCCTCAGCGGGGCGCGGGCCAAAGCGGTCGCCGTCGGGCTCTACCGGTCGCTCGGGTTCGCCGACGTCGCCCCCGACGGCACCTCGATGACGATGGTGGCGCCGTCGGCCCCGGCTCCCCCCTCGGCACCGGTCGACGGCCCGGCGGCGGCTCGTCGGGCCACGGAGGACGACGGCCCGGCGCTGGCCCGCCTGCGCCAGGTGATGTTCGCCGGGTTCGACGTGGCCCACGACCACACGTGGATCGAGCCCTTCCTCGCCGCCTGGCCCGAGGAGGTCGCCGCCGGCCGGTGGGTGGCGACGGTCGCGGACGGGGCCGACGGTCGACCGGTCGCCTCGGCCCTGGCCCTCGTGCACCGGGCCGCGCCCGGTCCGGGTCGGCCCCACGGTCGGGCCGCCCACATCGGGTCGGTCGCCACCGAGCCGGCCTGGCGACGCCGGGGCGCGGCCCGAGCGGTGGTGACGGCTCTCGTCGATCGGCTCGACACCGACGGCGTGGAGTCGACCACCCTCAACGCCTCGGCCGACGGGGCCGGGCTCTACCGGTCGCTGGGCTTCGGTGCGAACGACACCATCGCCATGCGGCGACCCCGTCCCTGAGCTAGAGACCGATGCGCTGGGCGAGGAGCTCGCGGTGGTAGGTGGGGTCGCCGAACAGGAGCTCGGAGCTCTTGGCCCGCTTGAAGTACAGGTGGGCGGGGTGCTCCCAGGTGAAGCCGATGCCACCGTGGATCTGGATGTTCTCGGCGGTGGCGTGGAAGTACGCCTCCGAGCAGTAGGCCTTGGCCAGCGAGGCCACCGAGGGCAGCTCGTCGTTGAGCTCCGAGGCGCACCAGCCGGCGTAGTAGGCGGCGGACTTGGCCGACTCGACCTCGAGCAGCATGTCGGCGCACTTGTGCTTGATGGCCTGGAACGAGCCGATGGGCCGGCCGAACTGGACCCGGTCCTTGGCGTACTGGACCGCCATCTCGAGGCAGAGCTGCGCCCCACCGACCTGCTCGGCGGCCAGGGCCACCACGGCGAGGTCGAGGACCTTCTCGAGCGTCGCCCAGCCCTCGCCCTCGGCGCCCAGCAGCGTGGCCGGGGTGGCGTCGAAGGTGAGACGGGCCTGCTTGCGGGTCTGGTCCATCGTGGGCAGGGCCTCACGGGTCAGGCCCGAGGCGTCGCCGGCCACGGTGAAGAGGGTGGTGCCGGCGTCGGTCTTGGCGGCGACGATGATCAGCCCGGCGGTGTGGCCGTCGAGGACGAACATCTTCTCGCCGGTGATCGTGTAGGCGTCGCCGTCCTTGGTGGCGGTGGCGGTGATGCCGCTGTCGTCCCACTTCCCGTTGGCCTCGGTGAAGGCCAGGGTGGCAATGGTCTCGCCCGAGGCGATGCCGGGCAGGTGGGCCTTCTTGGCGTCCTCGTCACCGGCGTGGAGGAGGGTGGTGGCAGCCAGGGCCACGGTGGAGAAGTAGGGGGCGCACAGGAGCGAGCGGCCCATCTCCTCGAAGATCACGACCAGCTCGATGAAGCCGTAGCCCGAGCCGCCGTACTCCTCGGGGATGGCCAGGCCCTGGAGGCCCAGCTGCTCGGCCATCTGGCTCCACACCGCGGTGTCGTAGCCGGCCTCGGTGTCCATCTGCTCGCGGACGGCCGTCTCGCTCGACTTGTTCTCCAGGAACTGGCGCACGACCTTGCGCAGCTCCTCCTGCTCGTCACTGAAGGCGAAGTTCATGGCCGTGATCCTGGCCGGGTCGGCGACGTCGGTCGAGGCCATCGGGTGTACGCACGTGTACCCTCAGGCGATGGCCGAGAGCGTCCCCGTCCGCACCTTCCGGGCCAACGCCGCCACCTTCCTGCGCCGAGCGGAGGGGGGCGAGCGGATCGTGGTGACCGTCGCCGGGCGGCCGGTGGCCCAGCTGGGCCCGCTCGATCCGGCCGGAGAGGTGCCCACGATCGAGGACCTGGCCGCCCGGGGCCTGGTCGTCCCCGCCCGCCGATCCGACCGTCCCCCACCCGATGTCCGGGTCGACCTGTTCGGCTCCCGTCTCGACCGCCTCGCCGCCGAGGTCCGCTCGTGACGGCCGTTCCGTGCACCGCCGGGCGACGCCCACGAGGTGCCAGGCACCACATGGGCCTCGGTGCCGACGTTCGCCACGCGTCGCCAGCCCACATGGTGCCTGGCACCTCGTGGGTAGCGGATGGAGCTCGATGACGCTGGCGCTGGACACGACGGCGCTGCTGGGGCGGTTCCTCACCGGGCCGCACCGGCAGGTGGTGGTGGACGCCATGGCCGCCGACCCGGTGTGGTGCGCCTCGGCCCTGGCCCTGGCCGAGGCCCTCCCCCTGGTCGACCGTGTCACCGAGAACCCGGCCGACCGGGACCGCCTGCGCCGGGCCCTGCGCGACGACTGGGAGCGCACCCACGTCGTCCCCGTCGATGCCCTCTGCCTCGACCGGGCCGCCGAGCTGGCCCGCGAGCAGCCCCTGCGCACGGTGGACGCCCTCCACCTGGCCGCCGCCGATCGGCTGCCGCCGCCGGTCACCTTCGTCACCTTCGACCCCCGCCAGATCCCGGTCGCCCTCGCCCTCGGCTTCGACGTCGTCAGCACCTGATCCGATGCCCCCTGTTCACACTTCGGGGCCCGATGGCCCCTGGAGGGGTGTGCAGGAGGGGACGATGACGACCAGCCCGGGTCTCGACCGGCTGCGGCCGGTGTACGAGGAGGTCCACGCCCGGCTGTGGCGGGCGGTCCTCGCCTGGAGCGGATCGGCCGAGGTGGCCGACGAGGCCGTGGCCGAGGCCTTCGCCCAGGCCGCTCGGCGGGGTGACGCCCTGCACGACCCGGCGGCGTGGATCTGGCGCTCGGCCTTCCGCATCGCCGCCGGCGACCTGGCCCGGATCCGGCGGGAACCGACCGAGCCGCTGGGCGACCACGAGGTCGCCCAGCGGTCCGGCCTGGCCATCCCGGGCGAGGCGATCGATCTCCTCCGCGCCCTCCAGCAGCTGGGCGACCAGCAGCGCCGGGCCGTGGTCCTCACCGACGGGGCCGGATTCCCCGCCCCCGAGGCCGCCGCCCTCATGGGCACCACCGCCGCCACCGTGCGGGTCCAGGCCAGCCGGGCCCGCCGCCGTCTCCGCCACCTCCTCGCCGATCCCGAGACCGCCCCGCAGACCCCGGAGGCCGACCGATGAGCCCCGACCCCTTCCGCCGCCTCGACCGCATCGACCCGCCCGAGCAGTGGGACGAGATCACCCGCCGGGCCGCCGCCTCCGGTGTCGACCTCGACCTCGGCGCCGTCCCGGACATCCGCCCCCGCCGCCGGGCCACCGCCCTGGTGGCCGCGGCCGCGGCCATCGCCCTGGTCGCCGGCATCGCCATCGCCGGCGTGGGCGACGCCGGCGACGAGGAGGAGCACACGGCGACCACGACGGCGCCCGCGCCGGCGGACGAGGGCACGACGTGCCCGTTCGCGGTGGAGTCCCTTCCGGGAGTCGCCCTCGACGAGAGCATCGTCCCGCCCCACGACCTCGCCCTGGGCCAAGATGCCACCAGTCGCGAGGGCACCGTCGACGGCCGTTCGCTCCGGGTCACGGTCGGCGTGCCGGGGGCGCTCGCCTCCGAGGGCCACTCGGTGGGCTCGGCGACGGTCGACGGCGAGCAGACCGAGGCGTGGACCACCTATCGGGCGCCGCTCGACGCCGGCCAGCGCCCCGAGGGCGCCGCCGACCCCCGGTGCACGGCGGCGGAGGTGGCGATCGACGCCACCGGCTTCGTCGGCTCGGGCGAGGGCAACGACACCTTCGACGGCGAGGCGCTCGCCCCCCTCCAGGACCGGGCCGAGGAGATCCTCGCCGCCGTGCGGCTGAGCCCGCCGGCCGAGGGCGGCACGACCACCTCGACCGTGCCCGCCGAGCAGCTGGCCCTGGATGGCGACTGCCCGTTCCGGCTCGAGCCGGCCGTCGGCACCGGCCCGCTGCGCCCCATCGACCGCCCGCCGGACGCCAACGCCCAGCGCAGCGACCGCCCGGCCACGTGGGGCTCGGTGACGGTCGCCGGCGTCGAGGTCCTGGTGGGCGTGGGCGAGTCCGATCCGCAGCGGAACCCAACGGTGGGCGACCGCACCGGGTACGAGGGTGGCGGCGGCCAGGCCCCGGGGACGGACACGCTCGAGGGCTCGGGCTGGGTCGCCGAGGAGGGCCCGTGCTCGTTCGTGTCGGCGCGCGCCTACCTGCCCGCGGTCGCCCGGCCGGAGGACACCTCCTCCACCGTCCCGGAGCCCGTCGAGCTTCCGTCGTCGGAGGTGATCCTGGTGAGCCAGCGCCTCGAGTGGCTGGTCGACGTGGTGCTCGATGCCGTCGTGGTCCAGGGACCCGACCAGGATGACCTGGTCCTCGACTGCGTGAGTCGCGGTCCTGACGCCCTGCCGACGAGCGGCGGGACGCGGTGCCCGCAGGACCCGGATCCGGCGACGCTCCCGCCCGTCACCTTCCCCGACGACTTCGGCGAGGCGGAGCCGCCCGAGCCGCCGTCGCCGGCGGCTCGACCGGGCGAGGTCTACTTCGAGGCCGAGGCGTGGGACGGCTTCCCGATCTACGTGACCCGCGGCGAGCGGGGCGTGTGCGTCACGGCTCACGCCGGCAGTGAGAGCTGCTCGGGCGGCGCCGACCCCAAGGGCCTCTCGATGGTCGAGGTGCCCGACCCCGAGACGGGGGAGCCGGGTGGCGTCGTGCTCCTCGGGGCGCGGCCGGCGGGGACGGCGTCCACCGAGGTCCGGTCGGCGAACGGCCCCGTCCCCGGCGCCGAGGTCACCGTCGCCCCCGACGGCCAGTGGTTCGTGGCCTGGGTGCCGATCCCGTTCACGGAGCTGGGCATGCAGCCCTGGCCCGTCGTCCACCGCGACGCCGAGGGGACCGAGATCCCGCTCTAGTTGTGCCGCACTAGCGGGCGGCGACGACCTCGGCGGTGGCGTCGAGACAGGCGCGGTCGACGGTGCCGGGCACCAGGACCAGCTCGTCCACGCCGGCGGCCTCGGCGTCGTCGAGCAGCTGGCGGAGGTCGTCGGGGCTGGCGACCCAGCACTCGGCGGCCATGGCCGCGGCGAAGGCCTCGCCGAAGATCGCCAGGTAGCGGGTCGCGAAGGCCCGCAGGGTGGCGAGCGGGTCGTCGACGCCGACGACGTAGAAGCAGCCGCTCAGCTTGCGGGGCGGGGGCCGGTCGGCCGCGGCGAAGACCGTGTCGGCCAGCTCGTTGGTGCGGCGCATCTCGTCGCCCCGGCCGGCCACGCTGAAGCCGGTGATGCCGTCGGCCCACGCCGCCGCCCGGGCCATCGAGCGGGGCCCCATGGGCGAGGCCAGGATCGGGACGCCGCCCTCCCGGACGGGCGGTGGCCCCACCGGGTCGGCCCCGGCGAAGGGCGGCTCGCCCGCCAGCAGCCGGCGCACCTCGGCCACGCACTCGTCGAGCCGGGCATGGCGGCGCTCGTAGGGCGCGGCGGCGGCCCGGTAGTCGTGGCCCCGGCCACCGACCCCGACGCCGAGGGTGAAGCGCCCGCCGGCCAGGTGGTCGAGGGTGGCGACCTGCTTGGCGACGAGCGCCGGCGGGTGCATGGGCAGGATCCAGATGTTGGCGATGACCTCGACCCGCTCGGTCACCGCCGCGGCGGCGGCCAGCGTAGTGGCGATCTCGGGGTTGTCGAAGGTGATCCGCTCCCCCGCCGACACGCTGGAGAAGGGCCCGGCGTCGATCCCTCGGCTCCAGTCGACGGTCGTCCCCGGCCCGTACCCGGGCGCCATGGTGGGCAGCGCCATCCCGACGTCCATCGGCGGAACCTAGACCGGTTCTGTCAACCCTCGTGGACCTCTGCGGTGCCTGAGGGTTGACAGAACCGGGGTCAGGGCGCGGGGATCGACCAGTCGACGGGGGTGCGACCGGCGGCCACCAGGGCGGCGTTGGCCCGGCTGAACGGGCGGCTGCCGAGGAAGCCCCGGTGGGCGCTGAGCGGCGACGGGTGGGGCGACTCGATCACGACGTGCTTGGACCTGTCGACCAGCACCTTCTTCCGCCGGGCCGAGCTGCCCCAGAGGATGAACACCACCCGCTCGGGCTTGGCGTCGACGGCTCGGATCACGGCGTCGGCGAACGTCTCCCAGCCCCGGCCCTGGTGCGAGGCGGCCTGGCGGGCCCGGACGGTGAGCGTGGCGTTGAGCAGCAGCACCCCCTGGCGGGCCCACGCGTCGAGGTTGCCGTGGTCGGGCCGGGGCAGCCCGAGGTCCGTCTCCAGCTCCTTGTAGATGTTGACCAGCGACGGCGGGACCTCGACGCCGGGCCGCACCGAGAAGCACAGCCCATGCGCCTGGCCCGGGCCGTGGTACGGGTCCTGGCCGAGGATGAGGACCTTGACGTCGGCGTAGGGCGTGAGGTGGAGGGCGGCGAAGACGTCCTCGGCCGGGGGGAACACCTGGTGCTGGCGCCGCTCGCCGTCGACGAAGGCGCGCAGGTCGGCGAAGTACGGCTGCTCCAGCTCGGCGCGGAGGATCGGGTTCCAGTCGGTCGCCGTCATCCCACGGAGAAGGGGTAGGGCGCGCCCTCGACGTCGGGGGCGGCCGAACCGGTCTCGGAGATCTCGACCACGCCGTCGATGACGACCTGGAGGTCGAACTCCGTCGGCTCCGCACCGCACCCGTCGTAGCTCTCGACCACCACCCGGTAGGCGCCGCTCGGCGCCGTGCCCGTGGCCCAGAAGACGTTCTCGGTGTGGGACTCGGGCGGGGTGTCGCAGCCCGGTATGACGTCGATGTCGAGCTCGCCCCCGCTCGGGCTGGTCTCGGTCCCGAAGTAGATCTCGGACTCCTCGGGATCGAAGACGTGCAGGTCGAGGTCGGCGTCGCCGGTCCACTGGAGGGTGACCTGGACGTCGCCGCTCTGGCCCGCACCCACCGCCCGGTCGTACTCCTCGCCGCTCTCGACGTCGATCAGGGTGATGGTCGAGAGCTGCGACCCGGGCTCGACCACGGTGACCTGGTCGGGCTCGTAGCCCTCCCACGTCTCGCCGTCGGTGGCCTCGGTCGAGCGGCCCTCGCGGTCGGGCGGGGTGAGCGGGTTGCCGCACGAGCAGCGGACCCGGGGCACGCCGGTGTCGTCGACCAGCACGGCCGTCCCCGCCTCGAGCACGGCCTGGAACGAGGTGGCCTCGCCGTCGGCGTAGCCGTGGTTGGTGACCCAGGTGTCCGAGGCCAGGACGACGGCGGTGAGGCTGCCGAGGTAGTCGCGGATGTCACCGGTGTCGATGCCGAGCACCTCGGCGAAGGCGGCCCCCTTCTCGACGTCGCTCTCGAGGAAGTCGGCGATGGCCAGGGCGTCGCAGACCCGGTTGTCGCGCGACCCGCCGTAGAGGCCGGGCGTGTCGCCCGGGCCCACCAGGGCGCCGATGCTGCTATCGGCGGTCAGCTGGGACCGCCGCTCCAGGGCCTGGGTGCGGGCGGCGTTCGACAGCTCGGGCAGATCGCGGTCGGTGAACGAGGCACCGAAGGGCTCGGGGCCGGAGTCGGTGGCCTGCTGGAGCAGGAGGGGCTCGGCGTCGGGCTCGTCGTCCTCGGTGGTGGTCGACGGCGGGTCGTCGGCCTCGTCGTCGCCCGAGTCCCGGGTGAGGAAGAAGGCGGCCGCACCCCCGCCCAGGACGAGCACCAGGAGGACGGCGACGACGGCGATGATGACGCCGCTCCCGCCCTTCTGGGCCGGTGGGTACCCACCTGGCGGGTAGCCCGGCGGGGGTGGCGGGTAGCCCCCGCCCGGAGGAGGTGGCGCCGGGGGATAGCCGCCCGGGGGCGGGCCGGGCGGAACGGTGCCGGGCCCATAGACGCCGGGCGGCGGGAGCGGCGTGGCCCCGGGCGGGTAGGGGTCGGGCCCGTACCCGCCCGACGGGACGACCGTGGTGGGGTCGCCACCGGCCGGCGGGGGCGGTGGGCCCTTGGCCAGCGACGGCGGCAGCGGGGCCGGGGTCGGGACCGACGGCGGCTGCGGCGGCGGGGCGGGGGTCCCGGCGGCGGGCGGGTACCACCGTCCGTCCGATGCCTGCCACCAACCCGGACCTGCGGGGGTGTCGCTCATCGCCGTGCCTCCGGTCGTCTCGCGGTCCGTCCGCGGACGACCCTAGACGTCGCCCCACGACGGCTCGGGCGACGGCAGACTGGGGCCATGGGATCGACCGACACGCAGATCTGGTCCGCCACCGGCATCGAGGTCCACCAGGTGGTGGTGGGCCCGATGGACAACAACGTCTACGTGGTGCGCTGCACCGAGACGGGTGACGCCGTGCTCCTCGACGCCGCCAACGAGCACGAGCGGCTGCTCGAGCTGTGCCAGGCCCTCGGCGTGCGCCGGGTGCTCGAGACCCACGGGCACTGGGACCACATCCAGGCCGTCCCCGCCCTGCGCGACGCCGGCTACGACGTCGCCGTCACCGAGGCCGACGCGGCCATGCTCCCCAGCTACGACTCGACCATCACCGACGAGGACGTCATCGAGGTCGGGCGGCTCCGCCTTCACGCCCGCCAGACCCCGGGCCACACACCCGGCTCGGTGTGCTTCACCGTGGAGGAGACCCCACTGCTGTTCAGCGGCGACACCCTCTTCCCCGGTGGCCCCGGCAACACGACCTTCGAGGGGGGCGACTTCCCCACGATCATGCGGTCGCTCGAGGAGCGCCTGTTCACCCTCGCCGACGAGACCCTCGTCCTCCCCGGCCACGGCGACCAGACCACGATCGGCACCGAGCGCCCGCATCTGGACGTGTGGGCCGAGCGCGGGTGGTGAGCGAGCCCGGCGCGGCGCTGCCGTCGCCGCTGCGGCCGCTCGACCACACGCCGGTCCACACGGCCGACC
>DASYLG010000509.1:0-3431 GCA_036009685.1 Iamia sp.
TGACGATCTCGCCCACACCCGGACCCAGCTCCTGGCGGCCGGTGCGGGCCAGGGTCCCGGTGGCGGTGGCCGCGCCGGCCCCGACCGCCCGCAGTCGGAGGGCCGCATCACCCCGGACCCGGACCGTCCAGCTGTCGTCGGGGCTCCCGGGGGCGACGATGGTGCGGCCCCCGATCGGCCCGTCGCCCTCGTCGATGATCGAGTCGGCGCCGCCGTACCCGCGGATCGTGTCGGTGGCGCTCGTCGTGATCAGGACGTCGGCCGCGGCGCCACCCTGGAGGGTGTTGCGGCCCGGGCCGCCGGACAGCGTGCTCGGGCGGGCGCCGGCGAGCAGCGCGTCGTCGCCGGCGCCGCCGTCGAACGTGATGGTCGTCAACGGCGAGGTGGCCTCGATCCGGCGAGCGTCGATGCGGTCGTCGCCGTCATGGCCCCGGAGCGTGAAGGTGGTCGGGTTGTTGACCCGGGCCGTCCAGCCGTTGGTGCTGTCGAGATCGACGAAGCCGCTCTTGGCCCAGACGTCGATGATGTCGTCGTCGACGGTGCCCTCGACCTCGGCGGTGCCCCCGACCTCGGAGCCGTCCCCGGGACCGTCCGAGAGGAACACCGTGTCCTTGCCGCCGGCCGCCGGGAGGATGACGCTGTCGTCGCCCTCCTCCATGCTCATCCATTCGGGTCGGATCGAGCCGTGGACGACGTCGTCGCCCTCCCTCGTCGTCACGTAGACCTGCTGAAGGAACTGGAAGTCGGGTCCGTCCAGGTCCGTGAGGTCGATCGCCTGTCCGACCTCGTCGCCCCAGACGAGGAGCGTGCTCGTGCCGCCACACGATCCGCCGGTCACGTCGTTGGCCATGAGCTGGTGGTCGCTGCAGGTGATCGCCAGGTCGGCCTCGTCGGAGATCTGGACGGTGACCGAGCCGTCGGACTGGGTGTGGATGGTCACCACCGCTCCGGCCGGAGGGGCCGGTGCGATCAGCCCGAGGGTGGTGGCGATCGCCCCGACCACCATGGCCCGTGCCCGCATGCGCCGTCCTCCCGTGCCCGCCGTGAGCCACCAGGCTAGGCCAACGGTCCCGGGCCCCGCCCCCGGCCGTCTGCCAGCATCGCACCGTGCTCAGCCGTCGTCGCTTCCTCGCCGGGGCCGGGGCAGGCGTGGCCGGCCTCGGGCTGGCCGGGCTGGCCTACGCCGAGGACTGGGTGCCGGGCACCGAGCAGATCAAGCGCCGCTTCGCCGACACCGGGCCCGATGGCACCATCCCCGACGTCCCCGCCGGCGACGTCCGGCTCGAGCGCCGTCGGAGCGAGGCGCGCGGCACCTCCGTGGGCCTGTTCACCGCCGTCCCCGAGGGCCACGGCGCGGGAGAGGGGCTGCCGGTCTGCCTCGTCCTGCACGGAGCCTCGGCCACGACCGCCGACTACGCCGGGTTCGGGTTCGGGCGCTTCCTCACGGCCGCCGTGCGCGACGGCGTGCCCCCCTTCGTGCTGGTCGGGGTGGACGGTGGACGGAAGCTCTGGCGCTCGTCGGGGCCGGACGATCCCGACGACCCCCAGCGCATGCTGATCGACGAGGTCCCGACCTGGCTGGCCGACCGGGGCTTCGACCTCGACCGCCGGGCGGCCTGGGGCTGGTCGATGGGCGGCTTCGGCGCCCTCCTGCTGGCCGAGGCCCTCGACGGCGAGCTGGCCGCGGTCGCCGCCTTCAGCCCCGCCCTCCCCGACGGTCCCGAGGACCTGGCCCCGACCGACGACGGCCGGCCCCGCGACGTGTGGTCCGGGGCGGACCGCCTGGCCCCGACGCCGGTCGGTCTGTGGTGCGGCACGGCCGACCCGTTGCTCGACCGGGTGCAGCGCTTCGCCGGCGGGCTGGACCCTGCTCCCCGCGTGGCCGAATGGGCCAAGGGCGCCCACGAGCGCGGCTACTGGGATCGCATCACGCCGGCCGCGTTCCGGTTCCTGGGTGAGGCGTTGGGGGCCTGAACCCGCACCTCGCCGGAAAACGGACACTCGGGGCAACGCTTCCCGGCGAGCCGGGTGCGGGCGGTCAAACCGGCCCACCGTGGTGGAAGCGATGCCCCGAGCGAGGGGGGTCGGAGAAGCTCCTCCGACGTGGTGATCACGCTACCCGGTCACCCCGGCGATGACACGTCGGGGACGGGGCTTTCGGGGGATGTTCGCCCGTTCGGGCGGTGCCCCCGGAGGTCAGCCGACCTTGAGGATGATGGCGTCGCCCTGGCCGCCCCCGCCGCACAGGGCGGCGGCGCCCAGGCCACCGCCGCGGCGGCCCAGCTCGAGCATCAGCGTGAGGGCGACGCGGGTGCCGGACATGCCGACCGGATGGCCCAGGGCGATGGCGCCCCCGTTGACGTTGACGATGTCGTCGGTGATGCCCAGGTCGTCCATCGAGGCCAGGCCCACGGCGGCGAAGGCCTCGTTGAGCTCGTACAGGGCGATGTCGCCGAGGTCGGTGCCGCTGCGCTCGGCGGCCTGGCGGATGGCCCGGGCGGGCTGGGTGAGCAGCGACGGGTCGGGCCCGGCGACCTGGCCGTAGCCGACGATCTCGCCCAGCACGGTGGCGCCCAGCTCCTCGGCCTTGGCCTTGGAGACGACGACCACGGCGGCGCCGCCGTCGCTGATCTGGCTGGCGTTGCCGGCCGTGATGTTGCCGGCCTTGTCGAAGGCCGGGCGGAGCTTGCCCAGGCTGTCGCTGGTGGTGTCGCCCCGGACGCCCTCGTCGGTGGTGACGACCACGGGGTCGCCCTTCCGCTGGGGGACCTCGACGGCCACGATCTCGTCGTCGAACAGGCCGTTCTTGGCCGCCTCGGCGGCGCGCTGGTGGCTCTTGGCGGCGAGGTCGTCCTGCGGCCCGCGCTCGAGGCCGGCGGACGCCGCGTACTTCTCGGTGCCGGCGCCCATGGCGACCTGGTCGAAGGCGCAGAAGAGGCCGTCGTACATCATCGAGTCGACGACCTTCTGGTCGCCGATGCGGTAGCCGGCGCGGGCGCCCGGGAGGAGGTAGGGCGCCTGGGTCATCGACTCCATCCCCCCGGCCACGACCACGTCGGCCTGGCCGGACTGGATCAGCATGTCGGCCAGGTGGATGGCGTTGAGGCCGCTCAGGCACACCTTGTTGATGGTGGTGGCGGGGACGGTCATGGGGATGCCGGCGCCGGCGGCGGCCTGGCGGGCGGCGATCTGGCCGGCCCCGGCTTGGAGCACCTGGCCCATGTAGACGTAGTCCACGTCCTCGGGCGAGACGCCGGCCCGCTCGAGGGCGGCGGCGATGGCCTTGGCCCCCAGGTCGGTGGCGCTGAACGAGGCGAAGGCGCCCGAGAGCTTGCCGATGGGGGTGCGAGCACCGCCGATGATGACGGATCCGGCCATGGTGGTCTCCCGGGTGGGGTTGCGTGACGAGACGTCAGGGAGCCTACGGGGCC
>DASYLG010000510.1:0-3130 GCA_036009685.1 Iamia sp.
CAGGCGGGCGCTCATCTGTGCTCTGGCATCGCTGCTGTTGGCTCTCGTCCGCATCGCCGCCATCGGCGTGGCGCCGGCGGGTGCGACCGGTGCCACCTTCGACATCACCCACTACAACCTCTGCAGTCGGCACTGCAGCTACGACCACGTGTACGGGGCGACCAAGACGCACTTCGGCGTCACCCCGGTCAACGAGATGCTCTGGACCATCGGCTCCCGGGGACGGGAGCCTCGGGCCATCAGCCTCAACGAGGTGTGCGTCGAGGCGTGGTGGACCGCGGTGGCGGGGCTGCCGTCGTACTACAACACCTACTTCCTCGCGGCGCGGAACTTCTCGAGCGACCCCGGGTGCGTGAACTTCGGCAACCTCATCTCGGTGCGGTCCCTGGGCAACTGGGGGGCCCTCTACCACTGCTTCACGGATGGCAACGGGTCGGCGCCTGGTTGTGCGCCGACCATCGACGACCAGGGCGAGTACCGCCTCGCCATCTGCACCAAGTCGGAGATCTACCTCGAGGTCTTCGCCGCCTGCACCGCCCACGTGACGGGCTCGTCCCAGGCGACCACCTACCGTTCGGTGGTCGACGGATGGTTCGGCTCCTCGCCGCGGCTCGCCCTCGGCGATCTGAACGTCTACAACTCCGTGCCGGCGTTCCCGAACAACGGCTACACGGATGCGTTCGCCGGCCTCAACACCTTCGTCGACGAGGACATGATCGTCCGCCACATCGACTACGGGTACCTCCACCAGGATGACCTCGACGGGCCCGACACGGACGACAACTACGCCGGATCGTCCGACCACCACCTCCTCTTCGCCGGCATCCACTTCAAGTAGGACCGGCGTGGCGGGGCCAGCGATCGGCGACGTCTCGATCCGGGGCCGCGCCCCGCAGGCCCTGGAGGAGCTCGTCCGCCGTCTGGTCCTCGACGGCCAGCTGGGATCCGGGGCCCAGCTGGCCGTGTGGGTCGACGGCGAGCCGGCGCTCGACCTGGCCGTCGGCACCGGCACCTGGGGCCAGCTCCGCCCCGACCACCTCCACCCCGCCTACTGCCTGCTCAAGCCGGTCCTCGCCATCGGTGCGGCGCTGGCGGCCCGCCAGCAGGGGCGGACGATCGACGAGCCGATCGGGGCGCTCTGGCCGGACTGCCCCGCCGCACTCGAATCGCTGTCGATCCGCGCCGTCGCCCAGCACCAGGCGGGCCTGTCGGATCCCACCGCCGCGGCCTGGCGGCTCCTGCCCGAACCCGATCGGGGCGAGGTCCTGTCCGTCGCTCGGCCTGTTGCCGGACCGGCGTACAGCGAGGTCGTCGGCGGGCTCCTCCTCGAGGCCGTGGCCGAGCACCTCACCGGCCGTCCGACCGTCGATCACGTCATGACCCAGGTGCTGCACGGGCTCGGCGTCGCCGACGACCTGCTCCTCACCGCCGACGCCACCACCGCGGCGGCGCGGTCCCATCGCCTGTGCGTGCCCGTCACCTCCCACGGCTCCGGCGCCGTCCCGCTCCTCTCCGAGCTCCTGACCAGTCAGACGCAGCGGAGCCGGCCGGCCTTCGGCGGCGCGGCCTCGGCATCGGGGGTGGCCCGGTTCTACGAGGCGGTCGCCCGCGGCCTCCGGGCCGCGACCCCGTCCCCACTCGAGGCGACCCTCCAGGACCTGACCTCGGCGACCACCGATGCCTTCGACGATCCGCTCGTCGGCAACCGTCTCGCCTTCCGGGGACCCTTCATGACCGATCTGGGGGGCTCCGGGATCTCGACCACCATCTCCCGTGGCGCCTTCGGCCACACCGGCGGGATGACGGTCGCGCTCGGGTTCCACGATCCCGACCGCAGGATGACGGTCGGGCTCTACGCCAACGGCATGGTCACCCGCCCGGCGACCACGGTCGCCCTCCGCTCGGCGATCGTCGATGCCGCCCTGGGCTGGGCCGACGGCCGTGCCTGAGGCCCTCGGGGCCCTCTCGGCGCCGTGGTGGCGGGCCGTCGAGTCCACCGTGGCCGACGGCCGCGGTGGACCCCACGACGCGGACTTCGTCGTCCACGAGGTCGGCGACGGCGGCGAGTCCCACATGGCGTGGGACGGCCCGGTCCTCCGCGCCTGGCGCCCCGGGCCGCCGGATGTCGCGCCTCACCTCGTCCTCGCCCGGCCCGCCGTGGTCATGATCGATGACCTGCTGGCCCGGGCGGCCCCGGAGCGGACGCTTCGGGAGTCGACGGCGAGGCTGCCCGGTGGCCCCCACGACCTCGACCTCATCGGCCTCCCTGCGATCGGGTGGTGGCCGTGGGCCGGAGCCGAGACGCCCTGGCGCCTCACGTGGCGGCTGACGTGCGGCGACACGCCCTTCGGTCCGGCCGAGATCGACCTGGACATCGGCTTCCCGTTCGGCTGGAGGCACCGCGCCGGTGCCGCCGATCGGCCCGACGTCGCCTTCGAGCTCTCGCACGCTGACGTCCTCCGGTGGACGGGGGGCTCCACCTTCCTGGGCGCCGTGCTGGACCTGCATGCGGTCACCGGCGATCTCACGATGCTCAGCGCCATCGACGGGGTCGTCGGAGGGCAGGCCGAGCAGATGGGTGTCCCGCACACCGGAGACCTGGGCGTCCTGGCCCGGTACGGCGCCCTCCGGCGGACAGCCGCCTTCGCCGAGACGGCGGACCGGGTCGACTCCTTCACCCGCGCCGGCTCCTAGCGCCGGGCCGTCGGGTCGGACCGGACCCGGCGGGTGCGCATGGACCTGCGCCGGACGCCCCAGACTGGCGCCATGCCGACCGACGCCAGCACCTCCGGAGGAGAAGCCGTCGACGCTCCCACGGCGACCCGCCGCACGCAGGCCGGCCGGACGGCGGCGACCAAGGCCGGCATGGCCGATGCGGCGATCGACGTGCTCGTCGAGCGGGGCTGGGCGGCGCTGACGGCGGCGGAGGTGTGCAAGCGGGCCGGGGTCACGCGGGGCGCGTTCCACCACCACTACGACAGCCTCCCGGCCCTGATGGCCGACGCCCTGCGCCGGCTCTACGCCACGATGGGCCGCGGCGACCGGTCACCGATGACCGACCTGGTCGGGCTGGTGGACGCCAACTGGGCCGCCATCGGCAACCCCCGGTTCAAGGCCGTCCTCGAGGCCT
>DASYLG010000511.1:0-2427 GCA_036009685.1 Iamia sp.
ATTCCGCGGGGGGCGGGCCGGGGGCACGGCGGCCGCGGGCCAGCTCGGTGCCGAGCGCGGCCAGGCGGCCGGTCCAGAAGCCGCGGAACTGCTCGAGCCAGGCGTCGACGTCCTGCATGCCGGCGGGGTCGACGGCGTACAGCCGTCGGGTGCCCTCGGGCCGGACGGTGGCGAAGCCGTGCTCGCGCAGCACGCGCAGGTGCTGGGACACGGCCGGCTGGGAGATCCCGAACTCGGACCGCACCACGGCGGTGACCGCACCGGCCGAGGCCTCCCCCTCGGCCAGGAGCTCGAGGATCCGCCGCCGGACCGGGTCGCCCAGCACGTCGAAGGCGTGCATCAGCCGGCCGGCTCCTCGGGCGGGGGCGTCGTGTAGAACGACGCCACCTCGTCGGCCCGGCGGCGGGCGACGTCCGGGTCCTCGCCGCCGGCGACCTCGGCCGCGCCCCAGTTCGCGGCGCTGGCGATCCCGAAGCGGCGGCCCTCGGCGTCCGTGGACCACGTCTGGAACGCCTCCGGGTCGACGGTCTCGCCCGTCGCCAGGTGCAGGGCCAGGCCGATCATCCCCGACTCCCAGCCGACGCCGACCGCGCCGGGGCCGTACTGGTCCCAGAAGGGGTTGTCGGCGTGGCAGGTGTGGACCAACCGCATCCGAGTGCCGTCGCCGTCGGCCGTGAGCGTGACCTCGACCCAGCTGACGTTGTCGTCGTAGACCCACGTGACGAGGAACCGCGCCCCGGGGTCGCACTCCAGCACCTCGCCCCCGGCGTTGCCCTCCAGCTGGTAGGTGCCGCCGAGCCGGAGCTCGCCGGTGACGGGCAGGAACCAGCGGGCCAGCCGGTCGGCGTCGGTGACGGCGTCCCAGACGTCGTCCACCGGTGAGGCATATCGCTCGCTGGCCACGACCGCCTTGTACGGGCCCTCCCGATCGGAGTCCTCGACCCGTCGGGTGACGGCGGCGAGGCGGTGGTCGGTGTCGATCTCGATGGCGGCCATGCCGCCGTTCTATCGTGTCTTCCTTATATAAGCAAGCACCGATAGAGACGGCCCGGGAGGCGGTCAGACCTCGTCGGTGTACGGCTCGCGGGTGCCTGCCTTCGCCAGCCCGCGGCTGATGAAGTACGCCGACGCCGCGATGGCGGCGTAGAGCCACCCGTCCTCGGCATGGAGGCTGTCGTTGTCATCGATGTAGGAGGCGACGAGGACACCGACGACGAAGATCACCATGAACATGAACTCGGTGGTCTTCGGCCCGGCCTTCGTCTCGGTGAAGTGACGTACCACGCGGGACCGTGAGGCATCCTGTCCTGCGTAGGACCCCGTGTGCGTCTGATCTGCATACCCGGTGGGTGCTGTGTTGGTCATGGCGCGAACCTCTCCCCCCGCGGATGGACGAAACCTGACCTGCTTCACCCGGGAGGGTGGTTGTCAGCGGTGATGGCGGTCAACGCTCAGGCCGAGCGGCTGAGCCAGCGGGTGCCCTTGTCGAGGCGGGTCCGGAGCTGGGTCACGGTGGCCTCGGTGACGCGGACGATGCCCGAGAGTCGGTTGAGCTCGCGGTTGACCTGGGCGTGGCTCATCCCCGTGGTGCGGACCAGGTCCCGGGCCAGCTCGGCGTTGAGGTCACGCAGACGCTTCTTGTCCTCCTTGCGGGTCAGCGGGGCGCCGTCGGCCCCGACGCCGACGGGGCCCACTCCCCCGGCCAGCGGGGGCGGCGGGGCCAGCTCCAGGTCGAACCCGGGGCCGTCATCGTCGTCGTCGTCGTAGCCGCCCTCGTCGGAGAACCCCTCGGCGTCGTGGCCGTCGGAGTCGGTGGCCACCGCCGAGATCACGGCGAAGAGCGACATCTGCTCCTCGTCCGGCGGGCCCTGGTCGAGGGCGGCGTCGTCGAGCCCCTCGAGCGGGGCCTCCTCCTCCCGCTTCTGGAGCGAGTGCCGGCGCTGCTCGGCGATGCCGCCGGCCAGCCGCCGGAGCCGGGCGTCGTCGGGGATGAAGAGCCACGCCTTCTGCTGGGGCACGCCCCGCGTCCACCGCACCAGGCGGCCGACGGCCTGGCGGAAGAACAGCTCGGTCGACGTGGTGGTGGCGTAGACGCCGACCCGCAGCCGGGGGATGTCGACGCCCTCGGAGACCATGCGCACCGCCACCAGCCACGGCTCCTTGCCGGCGGCGTACATGGCGATGTGGCTGGACGCCCGGGGGTCGTCGGAGGTGACGACGGTGGCCCGGGTGCCGAACCGGGACCGGAGCAGCTCGGCGATGCCCCGGGCGTGGTCCTGGTCGGTGGCGATCACGAGCCCGCCGGCGTCGGGCTGGGTCATCCGCACCTCGGTGAGGCGGGCGTGGGCCTCGCGCAGCACCGTCGGCAGCCACTCGCCGTCGAGCGACAGGGCGGTGCGCAGCCGTTGGCTCGACCGGGCCGCGTCG
>DASYLG010000512.1:0-4412 GCA_036009685.1 Iamia sp.
CCCCCCCCCGACGATTTCTCAGCGGGGTGGGGCCATCTTCACGACACCGGCCGGGACCTGCATCTCGTCGGACGGTCCGGGCCCCGACGACGACGGGTCGTCGGGCTCGGGCAGGGGCTCGGACAGGTCGGCCAGGACGACGACGTCGCCGACCTCGACCCCGGTGACCTCGACGTAGGCCCCGCCCACGGCACCGAGGACGACGGGCACGGCGCTCGCCTCTCCGGCCTCGTCGACCACCGTGACGGTGGCCTGGGCGCCGGACAGGTCGACGGCCGAGGTGGGCACGGAGACGGCGTCGGTGCTGGTGGCCAGGGCGATCGAGAGCTCGGCGAGGGTGCCGTGGCGCAGGTCGTCCGACGACGTCAGCCCGATCGTCACCGGGTAGGTCCGGCCGCTGTCGCCCTCGGTCGAGGACAGGCCGATGGCCACGACCTCGCCGGTGATGGGGGCGGCGGAGCCGTCGACGGCGACGGTGGCCGGCTGGCCCACCTCCAGCTCGGCCAGGTCGTCGACGGCGACCGTCGTCGACACCTCGTAGCCGCCCTCGCCCACCACGATCACCGTGGCCGTGCTCGAGCCGGCCGTGACCACGTCGCCCACGGCCAGCCCGACCGAGGCGACGGTGCCGGCGAGGGGGCTGACGATCGTGGCCTGGTCGAGGGCCTGGGTGGCGACCACCAGCTGGGCGGCGGCGGCATCGACGTCGGACTGGTAGGCGATCAGCTCCTCGGCGCTGGGCGACGAGCCTTCGTCCGCCGACGGCGAGGAGGGCGTGTCGGTGGCGCCCGACGGCTCCTCGGCCGTCGCCCCATCGGACGGGTCGGACCCGTTCGGGCCGTCGTCGGTCGCCGTCTCGGGGCCAGTCGCCGGTGCGGTCGAGGGGGCCGACGAGGGTGGCGGCTCCTCGACCGGCGGCTCCTCGACCGGCGGCTCCTCGGCGGCCCGCTCGGCCAGCAGGGCGTCGAGGGCGTCGGCCGCCTCGCCCCGGACCGCCAGGGCGGCGGCGGCCGCCTGCTGGTCGGCGACGACCTGGGTCAGGGCGGCGTGGCAGTCCTCGGCGACGGTGGGCCCGGCGTCGGGCGACCCGAGGGCGGCGCACACGTCGGTGGCCAGCGCCAGCGAGGCGTCCGCCGCCATCAGGGCGTCGTCGGCCGCGGCGGCGGCGTCGAGCACCGCCTGCTGAGCGGCGGCGATCTCCTCGTCGGTGACCCCCGACGACTCGGACGACGACTCGGTCGCCACCGGCAGCACCTCGGCGGTCAGGATCGGGATGCCGACCGCCGTCGGCTGGCGCGGGTCGTTCGAGCCCGAGGTGGAGCCGTCCGACCCGCTCGGCGCGTCGGTCACCGTCTCCCCCGCCAGGGCCTGCTCCAGGCTGAGCTGGGCCACGGCGAGGGCCTCGGTGGCGGCGACCACGGCATCGGCCAGGTCGGCCGTGTCGAGCGTGGCGAGCACCTGGCCCACCTCGACCTCATCGCCCGGGGCCACCTCGACTGTGGCGACCGTCCCGTCGGTGGGGAAGGCCACCGAGGCCTGGGCCACCGGCTCGACGGTGCCGGTGAGGTCGAGCGTCTCGACGACCCTGTGGTGGGCGACCTCGGCGGTGCGGAGCCCCGTCGGGTCGTCGGTGTCGGCGGCCACCACACCCGCGCCGGCCACCCCGGCGAGGGCGATCGACCCGGCGGCGGCCGCCGCGGCCAGGCGGCGCCGCACCGGACGGCGGACGGGCGGGGCGATGGGGGACGTCGGATCGACGGGGGGCATGGGGGACCTCACTCGGAGCGGAGGGCGTCGATGGGCGCCAGACGGGCGGCCCGCGAGGCGGGGTAGACGCCGAACACCAGGGCGATGGCCGTCGCCAGGGCGATGGCGGCGACGGCCGGCGGGAGGGACAAGACCACCGGCGTGTCGGCCAGGCGGGGCAGGGTGGCGGCGCCACCGAGGCCGACGAGGACGCCGAGCACGCCCCCGGCGAGGCCCAGGACGGAGGCCTCGACGAGGAACTGCCGGCGGATCAGGGCGGGCCGGGCGCCGAGCGCCTTGCGCAGGCCGATCTCCCGGATCCGCTCGGTGACCGACACCAGCATGATGTTCATGACCCCGATCCCGCCGACCAGCAGGGCGATGCCGGCGATGCCCCCGAGCAGCACCGTCAGCGTCTGGTCGACGTCCTCGGAGGTGGACAGCAGCGAGCGCTGGTCGGCGATGGTGAAGTCGGCCTCGGCGGCGCCCAGGCCGTGCCGGGTCAGCAGGATCGAGGTCGCCTCCTGGTAGGCCGCCGTCAGGGTCTCGGACGTCGTGGCCGAGAGGTAGATGGTCGACAGGGCGTCCCGGTCGGTCCCGCCCACGAGCCGCTGGGAGGCGGTCGACAGGGGCACGAGGGCCTGGTCGTCCTCGTTCGACTCGTCGGACGAGCCCGACGCCTCCAGCACGCCGACCACCTCGAGGGTCACGCCGTTGGCGGTGACCTCCTGGCCCACGGCGGCCGCCGCCGAGCCGAACAGCTCCTCGGCGGTGTCCGGCGCCAGCACGACGACGGCGGCGGTCGTCGCCGCGTCCTCGGCGGGGAGGAAGCGGCCCTCAGCCACCTCGCGAGCCCGGACATCGGTCCACGCCGCGGTGGTGCCGACGAGGTTCGTCGTCCACGTCGTGTCCCCGGCCGCCAGCGACAGCGACGTGGTGGTGACGGGGGCCACGGCGGCGATGTCGGGCGCGGCCTCGGACGCGAGGGCGTCGGCGTCGCCGGTCGTCAGCGTGGTGGCCGACCCGAATCCGCCCCGGACCCCCGTCTCGGTGTCCGTGCTGCTCCCCGGCGAGACGACGAGGAGGTTGGTGCCGAGGGCATCGATCTGCGACTGCACCTCGGCCTGGGCCCCCCGGCCGAGCCCGACGGTGAGGATCACCGCCGCGATGCCGATCAGGATCCCGAGCATGGTGAGCGCCGAGCGCAGGCGGTGGTGGCGCACGGAGTCGACGCCCGTGCGGACGGTGTCACGCCAGGTCACGCGATGGCCCCGTCCCGGATGGTGACCGTGCGCCCGGCGGCAGCGGCGATGTCGTGCTCGTGGGTGATCAGCACCACGGTGCGTCCGGCGCGGTGCAGCTCGCCGAGCAGGCCGAGCACGTCGGCCGTCGACGAGGAGTCGAGGTTGCCGGTGGGCTCGTCGGCGAGGATCAGGGCCGGCTGCGTCACCAGCGCCCGGGCGATCGCCACCCGCTGCTGCTGGCCGCCCGACAGCTCGCCCGGGCGGTGCCGGGCCCGGTCGGACAGGCCCACCTGGTCGAGGGCGTGCAGGGCCCGCTCCCGGCGCTCGTGGCGGTCGATCCCGGTGTAGATGAGCGGCAGCTCGACGTTGCGCCACGCCGGCAGCGAGGCCAGCAGGTTGAACTGCTGGAAGACGAACCCGATGCGGCGGTTCCGCACCTCGGCCAGACGACCCTCGTCGAGCGAGCCGACGTCGTGGCCGGCCAGGTGGTACCGGCCCCGGGTGGGCACGTCGAGGCAGCCGATGATGTGCATCAGCGTCGACTTGCCCGAGCCCGACGGGCCCACGATCGCCGTCATCTCGCCCTCGGCGATGCGCAGGGTCACGCCGCGGAGGGCGTCGACGTCGATCGCTCCGGTGCGGTACGTCTTGGTCACCTCGTCGAGCACGATGACGTCGCGGGGTTCGCTGATCATCCGCCGCCCTCCTGGTCCTGAGGTCCGCCGGCGTTGGCCCCGCTCGGACCGCCGTCGACCATGAGCCCAGGACGGCTGATCACGACCTGCTCGCCCGCCTCCAGGCCCTCGACGACCTGGATGGTCGCCCCGCTGGTGACGCCCGTGGTGATGGCCCGCTCCTCGCGCTCGTCGCCGTCGGCGACCGTGACGGTGGCCTGGCCGTCCTCCTGCCTCACCGCCATCGCCGGGATGGTCACGGCGTCGGTGACCTGGTCGTGGACGACCTCGATCTCGGCCTGCGCGCCCGGGAAGAACTCGTCGGGCGAGCCCTGGACGGTGATCTCGACGGGGAAGGTGGCCACGCCCGTGTCGGTCGACGCCACCGCGCCCACCGCCGTCACCAGCCCGTCGACCTGGTCGCCGGCGGCCTGGGCGTCGGCCGTGTCCCCACCCTCGGCCAGGGCGTCGGCCCGGTCGTCGGGGACCTTGCCGCTCATCATCATCTCGGGCCCGCCCAGGCCCGGCGGGCCGAAGCCCCCGGAGTCGGACGACGATGACGACGTCGTGGGGGTGACGTGGGCGATCTGCCCGACCTCGATCTGGTCCACCTCGGTGGCGTCGACGGCGATGGTGACCAGGTAGGTGCCGGTGCTGATCACCTGGATGCCCTCGTTCGCAGAGTCATCACTGTTCTGATCGTTCTGATCATTCAGATCGTTCTGAACGTTCTGATTGTTCGATAGGC
>DASYLG010000513.1:0-12938 GCA_036009685.1 Iamia sp.
GCGGGACTGGTCGACCAGGTCCAGCTCCACGTCCAGCCCTTCGTCCTGCCTCTCGGCCAGCGCTGGTGGGACGAGGTCGGCCCGCTCGACCTGGAGCGCATCGGCGCCGTCGCCGGCGAGGCCGCCGACCACCTCCGCTACCGGGTGGTGCGGTAGGGGGGTGCTGTCGCTCAGACGATCGAGCGGATCTCGCCGACGGGCTGGCCGCCACCCTCGACGTCGGGCAGGGCGACCTCGGCGAGGAGGTCGAGGTCGACGCCGGGCCCGTCCTCGCCCACCAGGTGGGCGATGGCGGAGGCCACGACGACCTCCGAGGCCCGGAGGACGCCGTCGTCGATCTTGACGGCCACGGTGCGACCGTCGGGCAGGGCGGCGACGTAGACCCCCTCGGCTCCGTCCTTGGCGATCAGGCCGGGCACGGCGCGCATGAGGCGGGTGGCTGACCGCCGCTCGCCCCCCACCAGCTCGGGGTGCTGTCGCATGGCCGCGGCCACCCGCCCCTCCACGGTGTCCGGCGCGCCGCGGGCGAGGCGGGCGAAGGCGCGGGCCAGGCCCGTCAGCGGCACCGCGACGATGGGCGCACCGCAGCCGTCGATGGCGGTGTGCGACGCTCGTTCGCCGGTCAGCTGCTCGATCGTCACGCCGATCGCCTCCTGCAGCGGGTGGCTCGGGTCGAGGTAGCCCTCGGTCGGCCAGCGTCGGGCGACGCAGGTGGCGAGCATCCCGGCGTGCTTGCCCGAGCAGTTGTGGTGGATGCGGTCGGGTCCCTCGGTGACCCGCTGGTACGCCCCCGCCTCGGGGTCGAGGGCATAGCCGGGGGCGTTGCCGAGGTCGTCCGCCGACAGCCCGGCGTCGGCCAGGGTCCGTTGGACGACGGCGACGTGCTCCTCGGTGCCGTCGTGGCTGGCACAGGCGAGGGCGAGCTGGTCCGGCGCCGGGTCCCAGCCGGCCTTGACGAGCGCCAGGGCCTGGAGCGGCTTGGCGCAGCTGCGGAGGAGGACGGCGTCGGCCACCGCGCCGAGATCCGTCGTGGTCCGGCCCTCGGCGTCGAGCACGACGACCCGGCCGCGGTGGACGCTCTCCACCCACCCGCTCCGCACCACCTCGACGAGCACGGGGTCGGAGGGGTTCACGCCCCCATGCTGCCTCCTAGGAGACCGAACGTCCTCGCCCGGGCCGATGCGGTGGCACCGGGCGCGAACGCGGACGAGCCGCCGGCCCGAAGGCCGGCGGCTCGTTCGTCAGTGCGGGTGCGTCAGATGACGCGGACGTTCTGGGCCTCTTCGCCCTTGCGGCCGGGGGCGACGTCGAACTCGACCTTCTGCCCCTCGTCGAGGGACTTGTAGCCCTCGCCCTGGATGTTGGAGAAGTGGACGAACACGTCGTCCGCACCCTCCCGGGAGATGAAGCCGAAGCCCTTCTCAGCGTTGAAGAACTTCACGGTGCCAGTTGCCAAGATCTCTGTCCTTACCTGTGCGGCCCGGTGTGGGCGCGCCACCGCACCTGAGTGGTGCAGCGACCCCCCAGGGTACGCGATGTGACGCCCGACGCGCGCACTGGCGGTTCGCGCCCCTCCGCCGGGCGTCGCGATCAGCCGATGTCGCGGCGCCGGAGGGCGGCCAGGCCGGTGGTCGCCAGCACCGCCGCGAGAGCCGAGAGGACCACGAGCGGCACCGCCGCGACGGGTGCGGCGGGCACCGCCGGGACAGGGGTGAACGGCGATGCGTCGCGCAGCCAGCCGGGGAGATCGAGGCCGTCGCCCAGGACCCCGACCACGGCGCTGACGGCGATCACGGACCACGCCGCCGCCGTGGCCCCGGGCCGGACGCCGAACACGGCGGTGGCCACGGCCAGCGCCACCGCGACCGGCGGGAGGAGGGCGGCCGCCGCCACCATGAGACGGGGGACCTCGCCCAGATCGCCCACCGCCAGCCCGTAGGCGAGCCCCAGGGCGGCGCCCGAGACCCCCAGCACGACCACCGCTCCCCCGGCGGCGACCAGCAGCTGGCCGCCGGCCCACGCCACCCGGGACGTCGCCGTGGCCAGCACCGTCTCGCCCCGACCCGACGTCTCCTCGGCCCGGGCCCGCAGACCCGCCTGCACGGCGTATCCAGCGGCCACGAGGGCGAGGTAGAGCAGGACGGTGGCCAGGAACACGTCGGCCAGGGTGGCGCCCTCGACCGAGGCCAGGTAGTCGCGGATCTGCTGGTTGTCGCCCACCAGGTCGTCGGCGCTCTCGGCCACCGAGCCCATGGCCAGGGCGAGCAGGGCGGCGCCGACGGTCCAGGCCAGGAGGGTCGCCCGCTGGAGCCGCCACGCCAGCCCGAGCGGCGTGCCCAGGCCCGCGCCGGCGCGGGGTGGCCCCGGTCTGGGCGGCACGAGACCGGCGCCCACGTCCCGCCGGCTCTCGATGGCGAACCCGGCGCCGATGAGCAGGCCGCCCACGACGACGGGCACCACCAGTGGCCACCAGCGGTCACCCGTGTACGGGTCGGCGGCCTGGGCCCAGCCGAACGGCGACGCCCACGACAACGCCCCGCTGCCGATGTCGCCCACGGCGCGGGCCACGTAGGTCGCCCCCATCACCCCGACCGCCAACCCCGACGCGGCCCGGCCGTGCTCGGTGACCTGAGCCGCCACCAGCCCGATCGCCGCGAACGACAGGCCCACCGACGCCAGGCCCAGGCCGAGCACGAGCGAGCCGGTGACCGGGAGGTCTTGGACCGCCAGGAGCACCGCCGACGCAAGACCGACGGCGAGCGAGGCGCCGCTCGCCACGATCAGGGCGGCGAGGCTGTGGGCGTGACGCCCGACGACGGTGGCCCGCACCAGCTCGGACCGCCCGGCCTCCTCCTCGTGGCGCGTGTGGCGCACCACGGTCAGGAGGCCCAGCAGGCCCATGGCCATCGCCAGCTGCCAGATCTCGAACGCCACCCTCCCGCCGAAGGTCTCCAGGCCCCGGGCCGGCCCCGACAGGGCCACGAGGGTGGCGTTGGCATCGGCGGTGCGGGCGTAGGCGGCCAGCTCGGGCTCGGTGTAGATCGACAGCACGCTCTGGGCGTTGACGGCGATGATCGCCACCAGCACGACCACCCAGACCGTCAGGCGCACCCGGTCGCGCCGGAGGGCCAGACGCACCAGGGCGCCGGTGCCGGCGAAGCGGGCGCTCATCCGTCGATCCCCTCGTCCTCCTCGCCGGCGGCGCCGACGTCGTCGCCGTAGTGGCGGAGGAACAGCTCCTCGAGCGTCGGCGGGTGGCTGGCGAGCTGGCGGATGCCCAGTCGGCTCAGCTGGGCGACGGCCGCCCCGAGCTCGTGGGTGTCGACGTCGAACCGGACCCGGTCGCCGTCGATCCTCAACCCGTGCACCCCGACGAGCCGATCCAGTCCCGTCGGCTCCTGCTCCACCTCGGCGTCGATGGACGTCCGGGTCAGGTGGCGCAGCTCGTCGAGCGTCCCGCTCTCGACCGTCCGGCCCTGGCGGATGATGCTCACCCGGTCGCAGAGCGCCTCGACCTCGGCCAGGATGTGACTCGACAGCAGGACGGTCCGGCCCTCGGCCCTGGCCTCGCGGATGCAGTCCTGGAAGGCCGCCTCCATCAGGGGGTCGAGGCCCGAGGTCGGTTCGTCGAGCACCAGGAGCTCGACGTCGGCGGCCAGCGCGGCGACGAGGGCCACCTTCTGGCGATTGCCCTTCGAGTAGGTGCGGCCCCGCTTGGTGGGGTCGAGACCGAAGCGCTCGACCATGGCGTCGCGGCGGGCCCGGTCGAGCCCGCCCCGGAGCCGGCTGATGACGTCGATGGCCTCGCCCCCGGTGAGGGTGGGCCACAGGTCGACGTCGCCCGGCACGTAGGCGAGTCGGCGATGGAGGGCCACGGCATCGCGCCAGGGGTCGCCGTCCAGCAGCCGGACGACCCCGGCGTCGGATCGCAGCAGGCCGAGGAGGACCCGGATGGTGGTCGACTTCCCGGAACCGTTGGGGCCGAGGAAGCCGTGGACCTCGCCCGGGCGGACCGCGAGGTCGAGCCCGTCGAGGGCGACGGTGGAGCCGAACCGCTTGCGGAGGCCGTCCACCGCGATGGCCAGGTCACTCATGTCTTGACCATACAGAAACTTCAGAATCTTGTGAAGATTCAGATGTGTCACAATATTCAGATGTCTGCAGTGATCGGCCACGCCTTCGTCGAGCGCTTTGGCGCCCTCCTGGAGGAGGCCGGCATCCCCCGCATGCCGGCCCGCGTCTTCGCCGCCCTGGTCACCACCGATGACGGCGTCCTGACCGCGGCCGAGCTGGCCGAGGGCCTCGACGTGAGCCCGGCGGCCATCTCCGGTGCCGTGCGCTACCTCGCCCAGGTCAACCTGCTGGTGCGGGAGCGGGAGCGGGGCTCGCGCCGGGAGCGGTACGTGCTGCGCGACGACCCCTGGTACGAGGCCGCCGCCCAGCGCGACGTGATGCTGGCGCGCTGGGTCGACCACATGCGCGAGGGCGCCGTCGGCTTCGGCTCGGACACGCCGACGGGCGCCCGCCTCGTCGAGACGGGCGCCTTCTACCAGTTCCTCCTGGAGGAGATGCCGGACCTGCTGCGCCGCTGGCGCGACCAGAAGGACGATCGGATCGCCGCCTTCGCCGCCGAGGCCGACCCCCCGCCCTGACCTCGATCCGTGGCCGACGGCGGCCACGGATCACCGCAGATCGAGCGTCATGGGGTGGTGGGGGATCCCGTGCTCGCTGGTGAAGCCATCGCCCTCGACGACGAACCCGGCCCGCTCGTAGAACGACAGGGCGACGTCGCGGGCGTTACACCAGATCAGCGTCGCGCCGGCGCCGCGCCCGTGATCGACGGCGGCGTCGAGGGCCAGACGGCCGACGCCCCGGCCCCTCGCCGTCTCGTCCGTGGCCATGCCCCGGAGCCGCCAGGCAGGCCCTTGGTCGGGTCGCCAGGGGCACGGCTCGGGGATCACCGTGGCCGTCGTCAGCGGGGCGTCGTCGTCGCCGAGCACGGCGTAGGTCACGGCGTCGGGGCCCTCGACACCGGGCCAGTGGACGGCATCGGCGTCCATCCCCGGCCGCAGCACCGCGTTCCGCAACCTCCGGGTGACGGCGGGATCGACCCGCTCCACGCGCATCTCGTCGACCCTAGGGCTGCGCCCGATCCTCGTCGGTCAGCGAGCGGACGAGGCGCGCCGGCGAGCCGGCCACGAGCACCCCCGCCGGCACGTCACGGGTGACGACCGCCCCGGCGCCGACGACCGAGTCGTCGCCGATCGTGACGCCCTGGAGCACGATGGCCGCGGCGCCGATCCACACGTTGCGCCCCAGCCGGATCGGTGCCGCCGTGATGGCCCTCCGGCGGGTGGCGGGATCGAGCGGGTGGCCCGACGTGAGGAGGCTGACGTTCGGGCCGACCATGACCTCGTCGCCGATGTCGATGCCGCCGATGTCGTTGAGCGTGCAGCCGTGGTTGATGAAGACGTTGCGCCCGACCCTGATCGACAGCCCGTGATCGGACCGCACCGGCGGGACGAGACGGAAGGTCGGGTCGACGGGCTGACCCGTCAGCTCGCTCCACGCCGCCCTGACGGCATCGGCGTCCTCGTATTGCAGCGAGGCCATCTGCTCGGACAGGCGCATGGCCCGGTCGACCCGCTCGACCAGGGCGCCTGACTCCGGTGTCCCGGCCTTGATCGTCCGCTCCTGGCGCATCGGGCCGACAGTACGACGGGGCCGCTTCCCTCCTGATCATCGAGCGCCGCGCCCAGGCGACGCGGGCTGATCAGAACGGATCAGGCGGTCTCAGGCCGTCTCGGTGGCGGCCGCGTCCTCGAGGCCGAGGAGCTCGATGGCGGCGTCGCGCATGAGGTACTTCTGGACCTTGCCGGTGACGGTCATGGGGAAGGCGTCGGTGACGTGGACGTAGTGGGGGATCTTCTGGTGCGCGATCTTGCCGGCGCAGAACTCCCGCACGTCCTCGACGGTGAGCGAGGCCCCGTCCCTGACCGTCACCCAGGCCATCAGCTCCTCGCCGTAGCGCTCGTCGGGCACGCCGATCACCTGGACGTCGACGACGGCCGGGTGGCCGTAGAGGAACTCCTCGACCTCGCGCGGGTAGATGTTCTCGCCGCCCCGGATGACCATGTCCTTGCTGCGACCGACGATGTTGACGTAGCCGGCGTCGTCCATCACGGCCAGGTCGCCGGTGTGCATCCAGCCGTCGGCGTCGATGGCCTCGGCCGTGCGATCCGGGTCGGCCCAGTACCCGAGCATCACCGAGTAGCCGCGGGTGCAGAGCTCGCCCGTCTCGCCCCGGGCGACGACGCTCCCGCCGTCGGGGTCGACGACCTGGATCTCGACGTGGGGGTGGACCCGCCCGACCGAGCCGACCCGGCGGTCGAGGTCGTCGTCGGCCGCCGTCTGGGTGCTGACCGGCGACGTCTCGGTCATGCCGTAACAGATCGTGACCTCGTCCATGTGCATCTCGCCGATGCACCGCTTCATGACCTCGACCGGGCAGGGCGAGCCGGCCATGATCCCGGTCCGGAGCGATGACAGGTCCCGCGCCCCGAAGGACGGGTCGCCCAGCTCGGCGATGAACATGGTGGGCACGCCGTAGAGCGCCGTGCACCGCTCCTCCTCGACGGCCAGCAGCGTGGCCGCCGGCTCGAAGGCGGGCGCCGGGAAGATCATGGCGGCGGCGTGGGTGACGCATCCGAGGACGCCCATCACCATGCCGAAGCAGTGGTACAGCGGCACCGGGATGCACACCCGGTCGACCTCGGTGTAGCGGCACCCCTCGCCCACGAACCAGCCGTTGTTGAGGATGTTGCGATGGCTCAGGGTGGCGCCCTTGGGGAAGCCCGTGGTGCCGCTGGTGAACTGGATGTTGATGGCGTCGTCGGGGGTGAGACCGGCCTCGACCTCGGCCACCGTCTCCCCGGCCGAGCCGAACCCGTCGCCGTCGGCCAGCAGCGCCGCCCAGTCGTCGGTGTCGAGGAAGATGACCTGCTCGAGGTCGGGCAGGTCGGCGCGCACCTCGTCGACCATGGACCGGTAGTCGCTGGTCTTGAACGAGCTGGCGGCGACGAGGAACCGGCAGCCGGCCTGCTTCACGGCGTAGGCCACCTCGTGGGTCCGGTACGCCGGGTTGAGCGTGACCAGGACGACGCCGATGCGGGCGGTGGCCAGCTGGGTCAGCACCCACTCGGCGTGGTTGGGGCTCCAGATGCCGAGCCGGTCGCCCTTCCGCGCCCCCCGGGCGAGGAGCCCGCGGGCCACCCGGTCGACCTCGTCGGCCAGCTCGCTCCAGCTCAGACGCACGTCCTGGTGCCGGACGATCAGGGCGTCGCGCTCGGGGTGGACGGCGACGGCCCGGTCGAGGGCGGCACCGATGGTCTCGTCGAGGAGGGGCCGGTCGGTGCGACCGGCGTCGTGGGCCAGGGCCATGGCAGCCTCCGAGGTTCGAGGAGCGGGTGCGAGAGCGGCCAGGGTAGGTCCTTCCCCCGACGGGGGTGGGTGGGTGCACCACGGGTGTCGGGCTCGCCGATGGGGTAGGCACACCTCGATGTCCGCGCCGGTGCGGACCGGCGACCGGGCTCGGCCCGTGGAGGTCGAACGATGAGCACGCCGCCCCCCGGAGGCCCGGGTCCCTGGGGTCCGCCGCCCGAGTGGTCGCCGCCCTCGCCGCCCAGCGGCCCGGGCTGGGCCCCACCTGCCCCCGGCGGGCCCGACCCGTACGGTGGCGGGCCGAACCCCTACGGCGGGCCGAACCCCTACGGCGGCGACCCCGGATGGGGGCCGCCCCCGCCTCCCGGTGCCCACCCGGGCGGACCGGGTGGGCCGCCACCGGAGCGCTCCCGCACCGGGCTGGTGCTCGGGCTCGTGGGGGCAGCCGTCGTGTTGGTGCTCGTCGCCGGCGCCGCCCTGGTCCTGGTGACCCGGTCCGACGGCGGCGCTGCCTCCAGCGACTTCGGCGCCGGCCCCGGCTCCGAGCCGGACGAGGCCTGGGCCGTCGACCTCGACCACGGGGACGACGACGACGTCTCGGTCCTGAGCGACGGGGAGCGCGCCTACGTGCTCACCGCGACGGAGATCGACGACGACGAGGACTTCTCGTCGATGGTGACCGTCACCGCCTACGCCGCCGGGGACGGCGAGGAGCTGTGGTCCGAGGAGCTCGAGGGCGACCTCTTCGACGACCCCGTCCGGCTGCTTGGCGACGACCAGCTGCTCCTCGGCGACAGCGACGGGGACGGCGACGAGTCCACCCGGCTGCTCGACGCCGCCACCGGCGACGAGGTGTGGGAGGCCGACGGTCGTCCCGTCGACACCCAGCTGGCCCTCGGGTACTTCGGGCCGACCATCGATCCCGGCGACCTCGACGAGATCCTGCTGACGACCGAGGACGACGACGGCGACCAGAGCGTCGTGGCCATCGACCGGGAGTCGGGCGACGAGCTGTGGGACGAGGACGGCGACGACGCCCTCGTGTGCGAGGACGTGGTCGTCACCATCGTCGAGGGCGAGACCGACAGCGAGACCTTCACGCCGGCGCCGGCCGAGATCACCGGCCGCGACGACACCACCGGCGACGAGCTCTGGACCCGGGATGCCCTGCCGGGCCTGTGCGACGACGGCGAGATCGCCCTCGGCACCGGCGACGGCGAGATCACGCTCGTGGACGTCGAGACCGGCGACGAGGGCACCGTCTTCGACCCCCCGGGCCACGGCGACTTCCTGATCGCCATCCCCTTCGGGGACCACGTCGCCGTCTCCCAGTACTCGTTCTCCGAGGAGGAGGACGACGCCCTGGCGCAGGCCTCCGTCCACCCCCGCGACGGCGGCGACCCGATCTGGGAGGAGGACGACACCTTCGTCTTCCCCATCACCGACGATCTCCTCATCGCCGCCGACGACAGCAACGAGGACGCGACGCTCATCCGCGTCTCGGACGGCGAGGAGCTCGGCGAGATCCCGGTCAACGGGGACGAGAACGAGTGCGACGGTGCGCTGACCCATCTGACCGTCGTCGTCTGCGAGACGGGCGATCCCGACGTCACGTCCTACCGCCTCGACACGGACGTCGAGGAGCTGTGGACCGTCGACGCCGGGGCGGACGTCGTGCAGGTGGCGGTGGGCGGCGACACCCTCTTCGCCGTCACCGAGGACGAGCTGGTCGCCCTCCGCTGAGCGCTCCGCACTACGGTCCCGGCCCGCCGGGGGACTGCACCAGGAGATCGACATGACCGACGTCCAGGGCCACTGCGACGACCGCTTCGCCCCCGTCCAGGCCGCCTTCGCCGACGGCTTCGCCCGGGGCGAGGAGCACGGCGCGAGCGTGTTCGTCACCCTCGACGGCCGGCCCGTGGTGGACATCTGGGCCGGGGTGGCCGACGACGATGGCACCTCGTGGCAGCGCGACACCCTCGTGAACGTCTACTCGACGACCAAGACGATGGCCGCCCTGTGCGTGCTGATGCTGGCCGATCGGGGCGAGGTCGATCTCCACGCCCCGGTGGCGACCTACTGGCCCGAGTTCGCGGCCAACGGCAAGGAGGGCGTGCTCGTCTCGCACGTCATGAGCCACACCGCCGGCGTGTCGGGCTTCGACCCGGCCATCGCCCCGACCGCCCTCTACGACTGGGACGCGGTGTGCGCGGGCCTGGCGGCGCAGGCCCCGTGGTGGGAGCCGGGCACCGCCTCGGGCTACCACGCCATCACCCAGGGCTACCTCCAGGGCGAGATCGTCCGCCGGGTCACCGGCCGCTCCATCGGCACGTTCTTCCGCGAGGAGGTGGCCGAGCCCCTCGGGGCCGACTTCCACATCGGCCTGCCGGCCTCGGAGGACGGGCGGGTCGCCGACCTGGTGCCGCCGCCGGCCGCCGGGCTCGACGCCCTGGCTGCGGCGATGGCCAGCGACTCGATCGCCGTCCGCACCCTGCTCAGCTGTCCGATCGACGCCACCGAGCCCCGCACGCGGGCCTGGCGGGGCGCCGAGATCCCCGCCGCCGGCGGCACCGGCAACGCCCGCTCGGTGGGCCGGGTCCACTCGGCGCTGGCCTGCGGGGGCGAGATCGACGGCGTGCGCCTGCTCTCCGAGGCGGGCGTCGAGCGGATCCTGGAGGAGCAGAGCCACACCGACGACCTCGTGCTCGGTCTGAAGGTGCGCTTCGGCATGGGCTTCGGGCTGATGAACGAGTCGATCCCCCTCAGCCAGAGCCCGCGATCGTTCTTCTGGGGCGGCTACGGCGGGTCGCTGGCCCTCACCGACCTCGACCGCCGGATGACCGTCACCTACGTGATGAACAAGATGAGCACCGGCCTGGCCGGCGACCTCCGCGGCGCCAGCATCGTCTTCGCCGCCTACGGCGCCCTCGACGCCCTCGCCGCCTGACCTTCCCCGAACCGGATTGTCACAGGGGGTTCGTAGGGTTGGCGTGATGTCCCCGTCCGCCCTCCTCGAGCCCGGCGTCGAAGCCGTCTTCGTCCCCGCTCAGCCGGCGCGGGCCGGGCGGCTGGCCGTGTGGCGGCCCGACGGGCCCCGGGCGGCGGAGGCGACGGCCGACACCCTGGAGGTCGTCGTGCCCGCCGGCGCGGGGATCCGCCGGCGCGAGGTACCGGTGGCGTGGGTGCCGGTGGACGAGGCCATCGACGTCCTGGCCGACCTGCCCGCCTCGGCGCCGTGCGGGCCCTCGGTGCACGCCTGGGCCGACGCCACCCGCGACGCCCTCGGCCTGGTGGCCCGGGGCCGCGTCGTGCCCGCCGCCGACCCCGACGGCCACGACTCCTGGCGGCTCGGACCGCTCGACCCGGCCGATGCCGCCCGGCGCTTCCTCGCCGCCGCCGCCCTGCCGCCGGCGGCCCACGCCCGGGTCCACGAGGGCGGTCGGCCCGTCCGGGTGTCGTCGGCCCAGTGGCTGCTCGACCGCTTCGGCGACGCCGTGGCCGACGCCTACGTGCGCACCCCGGCCGCGGCCACCGCGGCCGGCCACCGGGCCTTCGCCGCCGACACGCCGTCCGACGTGCGCACCGTCCTCGACTGGTTGCGCGGGGCCAGCCGGGGCGCCACCACCGACGTGGCCGTGGCCCTGCGTCTGGAGGAGGCGCCCGACCTCATCGACGACGCCGACGAGGACGGCGCGTCCGACGAGCCCGGGTTCGTCGGGGTGCTCCAGGTCGCCAGCCTGGTCGACCCCAGCCTCGTGCTCGACGCCGCCGACCTGTGGGTCGCCCCGGACGCCGTCGCCCGGCGGGTGGGTGACGACGCCGAGACGGCGGTGCTGCTGGCCCTGCGGCGGGGCAGCCGGTGCTGGCCCCCGCTGGCCCGCCTGCTCGACCAGCCCCGGCCCGACCGCATGGCCCTCGACGGGGCCGAGGTCGCCGACCTGCTGGGCCCGGCGGCCGACGTGCTGGCGGGCGCCGGGGTCGAGGTGCTGTGGCCCCGTGACGTGCTGGCCACCGTCGACCTCCGGCCGACCGTGAGCAGCAGCGAGACCATCGGTGCCGACCGCGAGGGCGGGATGACCTTCGCCTCGCTGTGCGACCTCCGCTGGCGGGGCGTGGTGGGAGGCGAGGAGCTCTCGGCGGCCGAGCTCGACCAGCTGGCCGAGGCCAAGGAGGGGGTGGTCCGCCTCCGCGGCCGGTGGGTGCGGGCCGATCCCGAGCAGCTGGAACGCATCCGCCAGCGCCCCCGGGTCTCGGCCGGTGCCGCCCTCGCCGCCGCCCTGGGTGCCCCCCTGGTGGTCGACGGCGAGGTCGTCGAGGCCATCGTCGAGGGCGGCCTGGCCACGCTGGCCGAGCGGCTCCGGGGGATGGGCGACCGCCAGCCCCACACCCCGTCGCCCGGTCTGCACGCCGAGCTGCGGCCGTACCAGGCCAGCGGCGTCGCCTGGCTGGCCGAGATGGCCGAGCTCGGGCTGGGCGGGGTGCTGGCCGACGACATGGGGCTGGGCAAGACCCTGCAGCTCCTCGCCCTGCACCTGCACCGGCTCGAGAGGGGTCCGGCCCGGCCGACCCTCGTCGTCTGCCCGGTCTCGGTCCTGGGCACCTGGGCCCGCGAGGCGGCCCGCTTCGTCCCCGACGTGCCCGTGCGCCGCTACCACGGGGCGTCCCGGTCGCTGGCCGACCTGCCCGCCGGGGCCATCGTGCTCACCACCTACGGCGTGGTCCGCCGCGAGGCCGAGGCCCTGGCCGCCGTCGAGTGGGGCCTGGTGGCCGCCGACGAGGCCCAGGCCGTGAAGAACCCGCGGTCGCGCACGGCCCGGGCGCTGCGCCGGATCCCGGCGGCGGCCCGCTTCGCCCTCACCGGCACACCGGTCGAGAACCGCCTGGTCGACCTGTGGGCCCTCCTCGACTGGACGACGCCCGGCCTCCTCGGCCCGGTCGAGCGCTTCCGCCGCGACGTCGCCGGGCCGATCGAGCGACGGCAGGATCCGGCCGCGGCCGACGCCCTGGCCCGCCTCGTGCGGCCGTTCCTGCTCCGGCGCAAGAAGTCCGACCCCGACATCGTCCCCGACCTCCCACCCAAGACCGAGACCGACCAGGTGGTCGGGCTCACCGTCGAGCAGGCGACGCTCTACCGGGCCGTGGTCAGCACCACCATGGCCGAGGTCGCCGCCGCCACCGGGATGGAGCGCCGCGGGCTGGTGCTCAAGCTGCTCACCGGGCTCAAGCAGATCTGCAACCACCCGGCCCAGTACCTCGCCCAGGCGGGACCGGTCGTGGGGCGGTCGGGCAAGCTCGACGCCACCACCGAGATCCTGGCCACCGTGGTCGACGAGGGCGACGCCGCCCTGGTCTTCACCCAGTACGTGGCCATGGGCAAGCTGCTCGAGGCCCACCTGGCCGGCCAGGGCCATCGGGTCGCCTTCCTCCACGGCCGCGTCTCGATCCGCGGCCGCCAGGAGATGGTCGACGACTTCCAGGCCGGCGGGCTCGACGTCCTG
>DASYLG010000514.1:0-3885 GCA_036009685.1 Iamia sp.
TGGCCAGCTGCACCGACGACGGCGAGAGCACCACCGCCGGCGAGGCGGCGACGACCACGGTCCCGGGCGAGACGATCGACGCGACGTTGGCCGAGACCGTGTGCGCCGGCTTCCAGGGCACCCTCGTGAGCACGGTCGCAGGGGAGACCCCGGACGACGACTCCCCCCTGAGCGACGCCCTCGAGGCGCTCGCCGACGCCGGCCCCGAACCGCTCCGCACCGAGGCGCAGGCGCTCCTCACCCTCGACGCGATCGAGGGCGGGGACCCGTCGGTGGCGGGGCTCAGCGAGGAGGAGGCGTCCGCCGCCTACGAGGAGGGGATGGCTGCGGTCGAGAGCCTGTTCGAGTGGGCGCTCGGGGAGTGCCCGACCGACGAGGTGGTGTGGGGGTGCTTCGAGCAGAACAGCCAGGCCACGTTTGCGACCGTGGGGGAGGCCATCGGTGGCGATGGCGACGAGGCGCCGACGACGACCTCCGCGCCCGGCGCGTCGACCCCCGAGGAGCTCTACGACGAGGCCGATAGCGAGGGCGACCCGGTCGAGATCATCCGCACCGACGACGACGTGCTGGTCGCGTGGCTCGACGAGAGGGGGTTCGCCCAGGAGAGCCTCGCCGCCGAGGAGGACGGGGGCTGGCACGTCGGCGAACGCAGGACGTGCGACGACGATCCGACGTTCGAGAACGACGACTTCGAGATGGTCGGCGAGGAGATCCCCGGCTGAGGCTCAGGCCGGCTGGGCCAGGCCGTCGACCACCTCGACGGCGGGGAGGCCCTCGAACAGGGCCCCGTCGAGCACCACCTTCGACGCCCGGATGCCCGAGCCGATCACGACCGGGCCGGCCTCGGCCACCCGCCGGTCGACCAGCACCCGCCAGCCCTCGGGCAGGCCCAGCGGGCTGATGCCCCCGAACTCCATGCCCGTGCGCTCGACGGCATCGGACTGGGCCATGAACGAGCACTTGCGCACATCGAGGAGACGCTTGGCCACGCCGTTGACGTCGGCCCGGGTGGAGGCCAGGACGACCAGCGCGGCGACCCGCTGCTGGCCGTCGGGCTTGCCGGTGACCACGACGCAGTTGGCCGCTGCCTCGGGCGGGATGGCGTAGGCTTCGATCGACCGGGCGGTGTCCGAGGCGTCGGCATCGATCGGGGCCGAGAGCACGGCCTCGGCCAGCACCATCCCGTCGTCGACGAGGCGCTGGACCGCCTCCCGGACGGGCCCGCCGAGCAGGTCGGGCCGGTCGAGGGCGGGTGCGGTGGCGAGCTTCGGGAACGGAGCGTCGGTCATCGCCCCCCACCCTGCCAGAGACGGCTGCACGCCCTGTCGCCGGCCGGGAGGCTGCGATAGGTTCCTTGACCGCCAGGTCAAGAACCACCCAAGGGGTACCGCAGATGGCCGACTTCAAGCTCTTCATCGACGGCGAGTACGTCGACTCCGCCTCCGGTGAGACCTTCACCACCACCGATCCCGCCACCGAGCAGCCGATCGGCGAGGTGGCCAAGGCCGACAAGGAGGACGCCAAGCGGGCCATCCAGGCGGCCCGCACGGCCTTCGACGACGGTCCGTGGAAGGGCCTGTCGGGCGAGGAGCGCGCCGGCTACCTCGACAAGATGGCCGAGCTGCTCACCGCCAACGCCGAGCGCTTCGCCGAGGCCGAGGCCCGCGACTCCGGCGGCACCATCAAGAAGGCCACCTTCGCCGACGTCCCCGGCGCCGCCGGCGCCCTCCAGTGGTTCGCCCGCATGGCCCGCGAACGCCCGGACCGCCAGGACCTCGAGGGCTCGCCCTTCCCGCCCTCGGAGAACTACGTCCGCTACGAGCCCTACGGCGTGTGCACCGGCATCGTGCCGTTCAACTTCCCGCTCCTCATGGCGTGCTGGAAGCTGGGCCCGGCCCTCGCCGCCGGCAACACCTCCGTGCTCAAGCCGGCGTCGTACACCTCGGTCACCGCCCTGATGCTGGGCGAGATCGCCCAGGAGGCGGGGCTGCCCAACGGCGTGCTCAACGTCATCGCCGGGCCCGGTGGCACCGCCGGCGAGGAGCTGGCCAGCAACGAGATGGTCGACAAGGTGGCCTTCACCGGCTCGACCGAGGTCGGGCGGCGGATCATGCAGCTGGCCTCGGGCACCATCAAGCCCGTCACCCTCGAGCTGGGTGGCAAGTCGGCCAACATCGTCCTCGACGACGCCGACCTCGACATCGCCGCCGCGGCCGTCCTGTTCGGCACCTTCTTCCACAACGGCCAGGTGTGCGAGTCGGGCACGCGGGCGATCGTGCACAAGAGCGTCTACGACGAGTTCCTCAGCCTGCTCGTCGACCGGGCCGGCAAGATCGTCATCGGGTCCCAGCTCGACTTCAACAGCGACCTCGGCCCGATGGTCAGCCGGGCCCAGGCCGACACCGTGAGGCGCTACGTCGAGATCGGCCGCGAGGAGGTCGGCGAGCCGATCTGCGGCGGCAGCGAGCCCGAGGGCCTGGCCGACGGTCTGGTCACCGAGAACTTCTACCGGCCCACGATCTTCGCCGGCGTCGACAACGAGTCCCGGATCGCCCAGGAGGAGATCTTCGGCCCGGTGCTGTGCGTCATCCCCTTCGAGACCGACGACGAGGCCATCGCCATCGCCAACAAGTCGATCTACGGGCTCGGCGGCGGCGTGCAGTCCGGCAACGTGGCCCGGGCCCAGGCCATCGCCGACCGGCTCGAGACCGGCACCGTGTGGATCAACGACTACCACATGATCTCGCCGGAGCGTCCCTTCGGTGGCTACAAGCAGTCGGGCATCGGCCGCGAGCTGGGCACCGCCGGGTTCGAGATCTACCGGCAGGCCAAGCACGTCCACACCAACCCCTCGACGGGCCGCGACGGCTACATGCACTTCGCCGCCCTGAGCGGCAACATCTAGCCGTGCTGATCACCGCCAGCGCCCGGGCCGCCGAGGTCGTCGCCGAGATGGCGACGCGGCGGTCCGGGACGCTGACGGTCACCATCGGGACGGGGTGCTGCGAGTCGACGGCGCCGTTCCTCTACGAGGACTTCCTCCCCGGCACCGACATGGAGCCGGTCGGGTCGGTGGGCGACGTCGTGATCTGGGCGCCCGAGTACCTCCGCCGGCTCTACCCCGGCGACCAGGGACCGCGGATCGACGTGGCCGACGAGCTGGGCGAGTCGCTCTCGGTCGAGACCGAGCTGGGCGTGCGCCTCGTGCTGCGCGGCAGCGGGCTCGACTCCACCGGCGAGCCCGAGGAGTGCGCCGTCCCCTCGGCGACGGTCCGCGGCCCCGCCGTCTCGCGCCCCGTCGTGGGCTCGATCCCCCCCGAGCTCCAGGGCCTCCGCCTCCGCTGAGACCGTAGGGACTTGACCACCACGGGTGAGCGACCGATGGTGGAGGCATGGTGCGACCCCGTCGAGCCCTGCTCGCCCTGCTCACGAGTGCCGTACTGGTGCTGGCGGCGTGCAACCCGGACCCGACCGGCGGCGCCCGGCCCCCGTCGTCGGGCCCCGTCTTCACCTCCGGCATCTGGCCCGTGGCTCGCGCCGACGTGGCCTCCTCCTGGCGGGAGGGCTGCCCGGTCCACTGGAACGACCTCTCGGCGGTCAACGTCGCCTACTGGGGCTACGACGGCAAGCGCCACACCGGGAACCTGGTGGTGCACGACTCGGTGGCCGCCGACGTGGTGAAGGTCTTCCGGCGGATGTACGACGTGCGCTACCAGATCCGACGCATCCACCCGGTCGACGCCTACGGCGGCAGCGACCCCAAGTCGATGGCGGCCAACAACACCTCGGCGTTCAACTGCCGCCCGGTCGCCGGCACGAGCAGCTGGTCCGAGCACGCCTACGGCCAGGCCATCGACATCAACCCCGTCCAGAACCCCTACGTGA
>DASYLG010000515.1:0-9603 GCA_036009685.1 Iamia sp.
GCTCGCGGATGGGAGCCGGGCTTCGTCACGGAGTGGTGGTGGAGCTGGGGGGAATCGAACCCCCGTCCGCCAAGCGATCACCGACCGCGCTACGACCATCCCCGCGACTGCACCTCATCGGCTGGTGCGCCCCCGGGTGGGCTGCCTTGCGGCACCGGCTCGTCTTTCCGAGCGGTCAGCGGTCTTTGCCTGCGGTCAGCGGTCTCTCCCGCCGTCCACCACGACTTCTGTTGCCGGGCTGTCGTGGTCAGGCCCCGCGTGCCCCGCAAGGGGTCGCGATGACTCTCCACTACCTGACTAGATCAGGCGGCGAGAGCGAAGTCGTCGGTATCGGCGCTTCTGTTGGTGCCCTGTTTTAGGACTCTGAGCAAGTCCGGTCGCACGATGGGGTCACTGACTCGACGTCGAAACCGGTCAGCCCCGTGTGCTGGTGAGGATGTCAAGGAACCAGCGGCCCCCGAGGGGGCTTGTCCAGTGTAGGGGCCCTCAGCCGAAGCGCCTCCGGAGATCGACCTTGTCGACCTTGCCCCCGGCGTTGACCGGCAGGTCGTCGACCAGCTCGATGCGCTTGGGGACCTTGAACCGGGCCAGCCGGCGCCCGGCCTCGGCGATGATGGCGTCGATGGTCGCCGGCCCGGCCTGCTCGTCGTCCCGCAGCACGACGACGGCGACGATCGCCTCGCCCCACCGCTCGTCGGGCACGCCGATGACCGCGACCCGAGCGACGGCCGGGTGGTGGGCGATGGCGTCCTCGACCTCGCGGGAGGCCACGTTCTCGCCCCCGGTGATGATGATGTCCTTGGCCCGATCGACGATGGTGAGCAGGCCGTCGTCGTCGAGCGTGCCCACGTCACCGGTGTGCAACCAGCCGTCCCGCAGGGCGGCCGCGGTGGCCTCGGGGTCCTCCCAGTAGCCGGCGCACACCTGGGCGGCGCGGACGCAGACCTCGCCGGCGGTGCCGGTGGCGACCTCGGTGCCGTCGTCGCCGACGATCCGCAGCTCGACCCCGGGGCCGGCGCGACCGGCGGCCCGCAGGAGGCGCTCCTCGCCGACCAGGCCCCGGCGGTGATCGTCGGGGCCGAGGAACACGGCGTTGCCCGAGAGCTCGGTCATCCCGTAGCCCTGGGCGAAGTCGACGCCGAGCACGCCCGCCGCCTCGGCCAGCAGGGCGGGCGCCAGCGGGGCGGCGCCGTAGCTGACCGACCGGAGCGAGGCCAGGTCGTCGGCGCCCTCGCGGGCGACGTGATCGAGGAGGAGCCGCAGCATGGTGGGCGCCAGCGACATGACCGTCACCCGGTGGGCGGCGGCCAGCTCGGCCACGGCGGCGGCCTCGAAGCGGCGGGGGAGCACGGTGGGCCGGCCCCGGTGGAGGGCGTGGAGGATGTTGTAGGCCGACACGTGATACAGCGGGAACGGGTAGAGGTAGACGTCGTCGTCGGCCAGCGGGCGGGCGGCCGCGGTGGTGGCCACGGCGGCGCCGAGGCTGTGAGCGGTGAGGACCGCGCCCTTGGCCCGACCCGTCGTCCCGCTGGTGAAGATGATCCACGCCGGGTCGTCGTCGGCGGGCACCGGGAGCTCGCGGGCGGTCGAGCCCGGCGCCGCGGTGAGGGCCGCCAGGCTGATGTCGCCCACGCCGTGGTCGAGCCCGACCGTGGTCTGGGGCCCGGCCCACTGCTCGCCCGCCATGCCGACCCGGCCCAGCTCGTCGGCCGAGCCGACCAGCACCTCGGCCCCGGCGGCGGCCATCTGGGCCAGCATGTCGTCGGCGGTGAGCCGGGTGTTCAGGGGGACGGCGATGCGGCCGGCGGCGGGGATGGCCAGCAGGAGGGCGACGACCGCCACCCGGTTGTCGGCGGCGATGGCCACGCGCCCACCCGGGGCCACGACGTCCGCCACCGCCCCGGCGATGGCCTCGACCTCGGCCCGAAGCTCGCCCCGCGTGACGGTGACGTCGGGGGCGACGAGGGCGGGATCGTCGTCGTGAGCCCGGTCGGAGCCGGCGCCGAGCACCAGGTCGAGGAGCAGCACGGCGCCATCGTGCCACCCGCGTCCGATGCGGGCGGGGATGCGGAGCGCAGGCCGATCAGCCCCCGACCAGGGCTCTGACCAGGCGTGATGGCCCGTCCGGACTAGTCGCCCGTGCGCGTCCGGGCGGCCTGGGCCGCACCGCGGGCCATCGCCCGGCGGGCCTCCATGTCGGCGTCCCGCGAGGCGATCGCCTGGCGCTTGTCGACCTGGCGCCGGCCCCGCCCGATGCCCAGCTCGAGCTTCACGTTGCTGCCCTTGAAGTACATCGACATCGGCACCAGGGTCAGCCGCTCACGATTCGTCCGGTCACGGATCTGGTCGAGCTGCTCGCGGTGGAGCAGCAGCTTGCGGTCGCGCAGCGGCTCGGGGGGCACCTGGGTCGAGGCGTGGGAGTAGGCCGTGATGCCGATCCCGAAGACCCACAGCTCGTTGGCGACGATCCGGGCGTAGCTGTCGGCCAGCTGGACCTTGGCCTCCCGCAGCGCCTTGACCTCGGCGCCGCGCAGGACGATCCCGGCCTCCCAGGTGTCGAGGATCTCGTAGTCGCGGCGGGCGACGCGGTTGGTGGCGATGACGACCCTGTCGTCGGTGCGTCCGGGGGGCATGGGGGTCCGACGCTACCCGTCGGTATGGTCTGAGCCGATGCTGTTGCTGGACCCGGTTGCCCGGGAGCTGATCGTCGCCCACGCCCTCGGCGGCTTTCCCGACGAGGCGTGCGGGCTCCTGGGCGGATCGATCTCGAGCGATCTCGACTCCGATGGGCTGCTCGTCGCCCGGGTCGAGAGGTTCTTCCCGACGCGCAACCACGATGCATCGTCGCGCACCTACTCGATCCCACCGAGCGACTACTTCGCCGCCGAGGATGCGATCGACGCCAACGGCTGGGTCATCACTGGCGTGGCTCACTCCCACACCCACTCCGAGGCGTGGCCCTCGCTCACCGATGTCGACAAGGCCGACAACCCCCTCCTCGAGGGCTGGCACTACGTGATCGTCTCGCTGCGCGACGCCACGCCCGTCGTCCGATCCTTCCTCCTCGCCGATCGGCTGATCCGCGAGGAGCGCGTCGTCCTCGGGAAGGGTTCGGGGGGCGTCCCGGGTTAGGATTCCTGAGTGGTCCACTCGGGTTTCCGGGGGGACGTCCTGCGATCCACCTCGGAGCCCCCGTGGCCGTCTACAACTCGATCACCGAGCTCATCGGGAACACCCCGATCGTCGACGTGTCCCAGCTCAGCCCGAACCCAAAGGTGCGGCTGCTGGCGAAGCTCGAGGGCGGCAACCCCGCCGGGTCGGTCAAGGACCGCATCGCCCGTCAGATGATCGACGAGGCCGAGGCCGACGGCACCCTCGGGCCCGGCAGCATCCTCATCGAGCCCTCGTCGGGCAACACCGGCATCGCCCTGGCGATGATCTGCCAGATGCGGGGCTACCCGATCAAGATCGTCCTCCCGGAGAACGTGTCGATCGAGCGCCGCCAGCTGCTCGAGGTCTTCGGCGCCGAGGTCATCCTCTCCCCGGGCGCCGAGGGCTCCAACGGCGCCGTGCGCCGGGCGCAGGCGCTGGCCGAGGAGCACCCCGAGTGGGTCTTCCTCTACCAGTACGGCAACGAGGCCAACCCGCGGGCCCACTTCGAGACCACCGGCCCCGAGATCCTCCGCGACGTCCCCGAGATCACCCACTTCGTGGCCGGTCTCGGCACCAGCGGCACCCTGATGGGCGTGGGCCGCTACCTCCGCGAGACCAAGCCGGAGGTCAAGATCTACGCCGTCGAGCCGCCGGCGGGCGAGCTGGTCGAGGGGCTCCGCAACCTCGACGACGGCTACATCCCGCCGGTGTTCGAGAAGTGGGGCGGGCTCGACCTGCTCGACGGCAAGCGCATCGTGCGCCCTCGCGAGTCGCTGGAGTGGACCCGCCGGCTGGTCTCCGAGGCGGGCATCTTCGCCGGCATCTCCTCCGGCGCCGCCCTGGCCGGTGCGGTCAAGGTGGCCGAGAAGATCGACGAGGGCACCGTCGTGTTCATCGTCTGCGACGGCGGTTGGAAGTACCTCTCGACCGGCGCCTACACCGACGACCTCGACGCCGCCGAGGCCAAAGCCGAGTCCATCATCTACTTCTGATCCACCTCTCGACACCTCTCAGGTGTTCTTGGCCCCTTTCCTTGTCAGCCGCGGCCGTGACGCGGTAGGTTGAGGGCATGGCGAAGGTCGTGGTCAGCGGTGACGAGTGGGCTCGTCGTGTCGCGGCCGCTCCTCCGCCGACACCCGACGACTGCACCATCCTCGCTGATGGCCGGCGTCTCGACAGCAAAGACAGGTTTCTCGACTGGCTGCTCGAGACCGGCGTATTGGCGGAAGAGGATGATCCCCGAAGCAAATAGCACAGACCTACCTCCAGCGAACCCAGCGCATCTGGTCGCCACCCTGCGGCTGGCTCGGGTCGAGTTCCTCGTCGTCGGTGGTACGGCGGCCATCGCCTTCGGTGCCACTCGGGAGACGGGCGACATCGACATCATCCCTCGCCGGTCACGGGACAACTGCCGGCGGCTCGCCATCGAGCTGGTCGAGCTCGGGGCTCGATTCCGAGTGTTCGGCCTCTCCGATGCCGATGCCAGATCTCTGCCGTGGACCATCGATGACGTCGCGCTGATGCGTCAGCAGGAGACCGTCACCCTGACGACCGACGCCGGACCGCTCGACCTGCTCGTCGGGCTGCGCGACCGCGACGGCGTGCTGCACGACGACGACGCCCTGCGCCCGGGGGCGGTCGAGGTGCCGGCGCCCGGTGGCGGCGTGATGTGGGCTGCCGCGCTCGAGGCGATCATCGAGAGCAAGGAGGTCGCCGACCGGCCCAAGGACCACGAGGCCCTGCCCGAGCTGCGGGCCATTCGCGACCGGCGGGAGTGAGCGTCAGGGGGTCGGGTGGTAGCGGTGCCAGGCGCTCACGATGTCGTCGGGGTCGTAGGGGGCGAGGTGGGGGCGGCGAGGGCGTCGGCCAGGGCGTCCTCGGCCGCCTTGCGCAGCACCAGCGACGGCGGGGTGGAGGACACGCCCTCCTCGGCCAGCTTGCGCCGGACCCACCACAGCTCGTCGGTGTCGTCGAGGCCGGGGATGGGCTGACCCCGGCCCGGGAGGTCGTCGAAGTCGCCCCGCTCGCGCGCCTCGCGGATCTGGCGGTCCACGAACGACTCGAAGGCCCCCCCCGAGGGGCTTCCGCTCGGTCACGCCCGAAGTCTGCCGGGTGATCGGGCGGGCGGGGCACGCCGGGGGTGACTCGATCGTCGTTGAGGTGTGAGGCATGGTGCGGAGGTGGCGCGACCGATGGAGGAGTGGCGGTCCCTCCCGGGGCCGGAGGGATCGGAGGGGCCCGAGGGGTTCGATGCGGTCTACGTCGCCGAGCGGCCGGCCATCGTGCGCCTGGCGTTCCTGCTCGTGCGGGACCAGGCGGTGGCCGAGGAGCTGGCCCAGGAGGCCTTCCTCCGCCTCTTCGCCCACTTCGCCACCGTGGAGAACCCGCCCGGGTTCCTGCGCACCGTCGTGGTCCGGCTGGCCTCGACCTGGCGTCGCCGTCGGACCATGGAGGCCCAGCGGCTGACGCTCGTCGCCACCGACGGCCACCGCCTGCCCGGCGAGCTGGACGAGACGTGGGAGGCCATCGGCCGGCTCCGGCCCGAGCGGGCCGAGGTGCTGGTGCTGCGGTTCTACGAGGATCTCGACCACCGCGCGATCGGGCGGATCCTGGGCTGCTCGGCGGGGACGGCCCGCAGCCGCCTCCGCCGGGCCCTGGCCGACCTGAAGGGGGAGCTGACGTGAGCGCCGACGACGACCGCCTGGCCGCCGAGGTCCGCCGCACCCTCCGGAGCCAGGCCGACGACCTGCCCGTCGCCGACGTCCCCTTCGACCCCGCCGCCCCCGGCCTCCCGGGCCTCGAGCGCGGCGACGAGGACGCCCCCGGCGCGGGCCGGCGCCGGTGGGCGGGCGTGGCCGCGGCGGCCGCCGTCGTCCTCGCCGTCGGGGCGGGTGCCCTCGTCGCCGCCGATGACGACCCCCCGGCCGACCGCACCGGCCCCGGGGCGGAGACGCCGACCACCGCCATCTCGATCCCGGCCGACGCGGCCGACGCCGGCCCGGGCGCGTTGCCCACGCCCCCCGAGGGCATGGAGGCGTGGTCGCTCCGCTGGGGCACCACGACCGTCGAGCAGCCCCCACTGGCCCAGCTCTTCGAGGGGCGGGGCACCGGCGCCCGGCTGCTGGTCGTCGTGTACCCCGACGCCGTGGTGGGCGAGTCGACCGGTCTGATCGTGCGGGGCCAGCCGGCGGTCGCCGAGCCCGCGCCCGACGTCGACGACGGGTCGACGGTGCTGGCGTGGGAGGAGAACGGGGCCAGGATCACCGCCCAGTACCGAGGCGTGAGCGAGGACGAGGTCATCGCCGTCCTGGACGGACTGCGGTGGCGGACGGCGACGCCCGCCGGCGGCTTCGCCAACCCGACGTCGGGGCTGCTCGACCTGGTGGTCGAGGCCGAGGGCGGTCCGGTCGAGATCCGGACCACGACGGTCGACTACCGCGACGAGGCCGGGTCGGTGGCCGAGGGCGAGGGCGAGCAGCTGACGGTGCGGGCCGGGGTCCCCGTCGACCACGACGGCGCCACGGTGGCGGCGGTGACGGATCGCTACCGCGACACCGTCGACGACGACGGCCGGGTGACGCACGTCGAACCCGACCTCGGGATCCTGCGGCGCACGGATCCCGACGGGTCCTGGGTCGAGGTCGACGCCAACGGGACCACCGACGACGAGGACGCCCTCGGCGAGGTGGCCGACACCGTGACCGAGGTCGACGCCGTCGCCCTGCTCACCCTGCGGGCCGAGATCGAGCAGCGGGTCGTGGCCGAGGTGCCGGTGGTGGCCGAGGTGCCGATCGCGGCCGACGGCGACGACCCGGCGGCCACGGTGGAACATCGGGCCGACGGCGATGCCGAGGCGGTGTGCCTGGTGGTCGAGGGGTCGCCCCGACGCTGTTCGGGCGCCGGTGTCGAGGGTCCCGACGTCGAGGGCTCGTTCCTCGTCGGCGAGCGGTGGTACGTGGTCGGCGTCGGGCGGCAGGCGAGGACGATCAGCGCCGAGCCGTCGCGATCCTCCACGAGGGACTGGCCGCCGCTGCCCGGCCTGCGCCGGGGCCAGGCCGACGGCTGGCACGCCGCCCTCGTCGTCGTGCCCACCGACCTGGAGGCGGTCTACGCCGACGCCGGGCCACTCCAGCGACCCGCCGTCTGAGGGGGGCACCGCTACGGTCGGCGCCGTGCTGATCCCTCGTCGTGCTGTTGGTCTGCTGGTTCCCGTGCTCGCCGTCGTCGCCACCGTCGCCACGGCCACCGCCAGCCCGGGGCCCGGCGGCCGCGGCGCCGGGCGAGCGCTACGTCGACCGGATCTTCGATCAGGTCACCGTCACCCGGGACCTGGCCTACGGCGCCGGGCCCGACGAGCACGGCCGGCGCCAGGAGCTGAACCTCGACGTCTACACGCCCGTGGACGACACGATGGGGGCGCGGCCGGCCATCGTCTTGGCCTACGGCGGCGGCTTCGTCGGTGGGAGCAAGGAGCAGATGGCCGGGCTGGCCACGGCCTACGCCCAGCGGGGCTTCGTGGCCCTGTCGATCGAGTACCGGATGGACGAGGCGGCCGGCGGCATCAGCTACCCGCCCGATGCCGGCGAGACCGCCCGCATCATCGACGCCAAGCACGACATGCAGGCCGCCGTCCGCTGGGCCCGCACCCAGGCCGGCATCTTCGGCATCGACCCCCAGCGGGTGGCGGTGGGCGGGGCGTCGGCCGGCGCCGTCACCGCCATCCTCACCGCGACCATGCCCGACGACCCGGGCTCGAGCGGGACCCCGGGCGTGTCGTCGAAGGTGTGCACCGCGGTGTCCCTGTCCGGCGCCGGTGAGCCGGCCCTGGTCGACGCGGGCGACGCCGGCGCCATCTTCTTCCACGGCGACCAGGACACGACCGTGCCCTACCGCGCGGCCGTCGCCACCAAGGAGGCCATGGACGAGGCCGGGCTGGCCACCGAGATGGTGACGTTCCCCGGGGCCGGGCACGGCCTGCCCGACGGTGCCCTGATCGAGCAGCGGTCCTCGGAGTGGATGGTCGAGCAGATGGTCGAGCGGGAGACGGGCTGCGTCGGCCCCGCCGTCCCGGCCCACGCCTCGTTCGTGAAGGCGGCGTACCAGGACCTCCTCGGCCGGGCTCCGACCGGCGACGAGATCGTCCAGCAGGCGGGCCTCCTCGACGTCGGCGGGACGCGAGCGGCGCTGCTGAGCCGACTCACCACCAGCGACGAGTGGCTGGGCGCGATCGTGACCGACCTGTACCAGGACACGTTGGGTCGTGAGCCCGATGCCGCCGGGTTGGCGTATTGGGTCGGTGCGCTGCGCTCGGGTCGGTACTCGGTGGCGCAGGTGGCGGCGTCGTTCTACGCGGCTCCGGAGTTTCGTGACGGGACGCTGGAGGAGTGGGTCGCCGATCTGTACGACGCGATCCTCGGGCGGTCGGCGGTGCCCGCCGATGTGGCCTACTGGGCGGAGCGGGCCGAGGTCGAGGGGCCGGCGTGGGTGGCGGTGCGCCTCTACGGGTCGCTGGAGTCGCGGCGGGATCGGGTGACCGGCCTGTACGAGCGGCTGCTGGCTCGGGCGCCCGAGCCCGGCGGTCTGGCCTACTGGGCCGGTCGCATCGCCACGACCGGCGATCTGGCCCTCGCCCGCAACCTGGCCGCCTCCGCCGAGTACCGCACCCGCGCCATCGCCCGCTTCCCCTGACGCCGTCCGGGCGGCCTGACCGGGGCGGGCCGGTGGGTCCTGCTAGCAACGGGTTCGTGCGCCTGTCGGTCCTGGTCCTCGTGCTCGTGCTGGGCGCGGCGGCGGTGGTCGGCTACCTCGACTGGCGGGCCGGCGACGACAGCCCTCACCTCAGCCTGGCCCTGGCCAAGGCCGATGTGCTGGTGATCGGCGACTCGGTGACCGATCAGTCGTCGGACCAGATCACGGCGGCCATGCCCGACCGGGAGGTCACGGTGATCGGCCTGTCGGGGTTGCGCACCGACCAGCTGCGCCCCGTCATCGAGGACACCTTCCGGGGCGTCAACCGCCCGTCGGTGGGCGTGGTGATGGCGGGCTACAACGACGTGTGGCAGGGCACCGAGCGGGAGGCGCCGATCGACGAGCTGGTCGCGGTCATGGCCGAGGTCGACTGCGCCGTCTGGGTGCTGGTCCCCACCAAGGGGCCGTGGGAGCACGAACGGGCCCTCGCCTTCGACGCCCGGATCAGGGCGGCGGCCGACGCGGCCGGCGTCGCCGTCGACACCCGCTGGCGCGACGCCGTCGACCGCCCGGACGGGCCCGCGCCCGACCCGGATCTGGTGCAGGACGACGACGTCCACCCCAGCGAGGCCGGTCGCCTCCGCGTCGCCGAGGTGATGGCGGCGGCGGTCGAGGACCACTGCCGCTGAGGCCGGCTCGCGGTCCGGGGCCGGCGCTCCCGTAGCCTGGCCAGCCGTGTCCGGGGCCGGTGGTGACGAGCGA
>DASYLG010000516.1:0-2496 GCA_036009685.1 Iamia sp.
TGGCCGACGGGGCCGAGGAGGCCCGGAACGACGGCGCCATGGGGGCGGCGGTCGCCCTGTGGCACGAAATCGTGACCAGCGGGTCGTCCCGGCGGGCCATCGGCGCCGCCGCCGAGGGCCTGGCCGGGGCCGAGGGACTCGTCGACGGCGACCTGCACGCGGCGCGCATCGCCGACGGCCAGGCGGTGCTGGCCCGCGACCTCGAGGGGCGCCTGGCCGCGGCCGAGACCCTCGACCGGGCCGGGGCGGCGCGCACCGCCGTCGTCATCGCCCGGGCGGTGGTGGCCGACGCCGCCCGGCTGGGCCAGCGGGGCCTGGCCCGCACGGCCGAGGAGCGGGCCGCCCGCAGCGCCGCCCGCTGCGAGGGCGGGGCCGACCAGCCGGTGGTGGCCGGCGGTGCCCTGGCCGTCCTCGGGCCCCGCCAGCGGGAGGTCGTGCTGCTGGCGGCCAAGGGTCTCAGCAACCAGGAGGTGGCCGAGCGTCTCGGCATCTCCACCCGCACCGTGGAGAACCACCTCCATCGGGCCTACGCCGAGCTCGGGGTCGACGGCCGCCGGGGTCTCGTGGGCCTCGTCAGCGGCGACGGCGCCGAGGTCAGCAGCTGAGGCCGGTGGCCGGGACGGTGAGGTCGACCAGGTAGGGCGTGACGGCGTCGTCGACGCAGTCGGAGATCGAGTGGTAGGCGGTGTGGATGTCGCCTTCGTAGGTCACCAGCACCGAGCCGTCGATGACGCGGGCCGCCTCCTCGCTCTGCTCGTAGGGCGTGGCCGGGTCGTTGGTCGTCCCGATGACGACCACCGGCGGGCTGCCGGTGAGATCGCCGTCGCCCAGCGGCAGGAGGGGGTCGACGGCCTCGGGGAGGCCCCAGCAGCCGGGGAGGTCGGAGCCGAACCAGGCCCCCCAGAAGGGCAGCTCGTCCACCCAGTCGTCGGCGAGGTCCAGATCGCCCTCGGGCTCGGCCGACCGCTCGACCTGGTCGGCGCAGCGGATGATGCCCCGGGCGTCGGCGTCGTCGAACCAGGACCCGTCGGCGGACCGTCCGAGGTACTGGTCGCGGATGGCGAGGAGGGTCCGGCCCGAGGCGGGTGTGCCCAGCGCCTCCTCCAGCCCCTGGTCGAGCGTGGGCCAGGCCGCGTCGTCGTAGAGCGAGGCGGCCACCGCGACGTAGAGCTCGCCCACGCCGAGGTCGCCCTCGCGGGGCTCGGCGTCCTCGCCCAGCTGGTACGACGCCGGGATCCGCTCGGCCTCGAGCCGGGCGACCAGGTCGATGAGCGTGGCCTTGGGGTCGTCGCCCAGCGGGCAGTGGGAGCGATCGCCGCAGCCGGCCAGGTAGGCGTCGAGGGTCCGCTCGAAGCCCTGCCCCTGGACGTGGGCGTCCTCGATCGGCTCGGTGCCGGGGACGGCCACGCCGTCGAGGACCATGGCCCGCACCCGCTCCGGGTAGAGCCGCAGGTACTCCATGCCGATGGTCGTGCCGTAGCTGTAGCCCACGTAGGTGAGGGTGGCGTCGCCCAGGACGCCACGCAGGGCGTCGAGGTCGCGGACCGTCGCCCGGGTGCCCACCACGCCGAGCAGGTCGCCGAAGTCCGAGACGCAGGCGTCCACCGTCGTCTCGGCCTCGGCCCGGATGGCGTCGATGTCGGCCTGGTCCTCCACCGTCGGGTCGGCGTCGGGTTCGAGCAGCTCCTCGTCGGTGGTGCAGTCGATGCGGTTGGTGCCGCCGGTGCCGCGGGGGTCCCACGAGACGATGTCGAAGCGCTCGGCCAGCCCGTCGGGCAGCCCGCTGCCGACGAAGCCCTGGACGAAGCCCACGCCCGACGCGCCCGGCCCGCCCGGGTTCAGCAGCAGCGACCCGATGCGCTCGCCCTCGGCCGGGTGGCGGGTGACGGCGATCTCGAGCGTGCCGCCCTCGGGATCGGCCCAGTCACGGGGCACGGTGAGCGTGGCGCACTCGAACGAGCCGGCGCACGGCTCCCAGTCCGAGACGGCGGCGAAGTCCGCGGGCTGGTCGGGTCCGATGTCGCCGGCCGGAGCTGTCGGCGTGGTCCCGTCGGCCGTGGTCGTCGGGCCGTCGGTGGCCTCGGTGGTCGTCGTCGTGGTCGGCACCGCCGCCTCGCCCCGCACGACCGCGGTGGGCTCGGCGTCGGTGCACGCCCCGGTGAGCAGGGCGAGTGTGGCTGCGACGAGGACGGCGGGGCGGCGCAGCACGCCGCTCATGCTGACAGGTGGCGCCCCCCGTACCGGGTCGGCCGATCGAGCTCTGTGCGAAAGCTCTGATCATGGATCGCATGACGCGCACAGAGCTCGCGGGGTCAGCGGAGGGGTGGTGCGTCGTGGGCGGGGTCGAGGTGGGTGCCGGCGGCCACCTCGGTGCCGGCCGCCAGCCGACGGGAGGCGCCGACCAGGACCGGGTGGCGGGCGTGGGGGGCGCCGATGCGGGACCGGGCCCCGACCCAGACGTCCTCGGCCAGCACGGCCCGGGACACGGCCGCCCCC
>DASYLG010000517.1:0-2963 GCA_036009685.1 Iamia sp.
CGCCCCCGAGGAGTTCACCGCCTACTGGGAGGAGCGGCGTCACCTCGACGACCAGGTCGAGGCCATGGTCGCCGAGGGCGTGGCCTCGGGCGAGCTGCGCCCGGTCGATCCGAAGCTGGCCGCCCGCTCGCTCCTCGCCGCCGACGAGGCCACCCAGAACTGGTTCCGCCCCCTCGGCACGTCCGGCTACACCGCCGAAGAGGTCGCCGACCACATCGCCACCACCGCCGTCCGAGCCCTCCTCCTCGACTGAGACGTTCTGTCAATCCTCGTGCACCGTGGAGGTGCACCAGGGTTGACAGAACGGGGTCAGAGCTCGCCGGAGGCCTTCCAGCGGGCGCGCTCGGCCTGGAAGGCGGCGCGCTGATCTGTCTGGAAGGCGTCGATGTCGTCGGACTCGGCGGCGAGGAAGGACTGGTGGTCGGCCAGGCGGAAGGTGGTGGGCTCGATCTCGATGGCCAGCTCGCCGGCGGTCGCCCGGGCCCGGAGGTCGAGCAGCTCGTCGGCATCGACCGGGTGGAAGCGGATCTGGTCGAACGGTCGCAGCAGCCAGGGCACGTCGGGCTCGTCGCCCGGCGTGGGGACGTCGAGGTACCAGACGGGCACGGTGCGCCCGACGAACTGGTAGCCGCCGGGTCCCTCCATCCCGTACACGCAGAGGTAGGCGCCACCGATGCCCACCGCGTTCTCCGGCGTCCAGGTCCGGGCCGGGTTGTACTTGGTGGTCACCAGCCGGTGGCGGGGGTCGAGCGGCGTGGCGACCGGCGCGCCGAGGTAGACGTCGCCCAGCCCGAGCACGAGGTAGCGGGCGTCGAACACGATCCGGTGCACGTCGTCGACCGAGTCGAGCCCGTTGACCCGGCGGATGAACTCCAGGTTCGACGGGCACCACGGGGCGTCGTCGCGGACCACGTCCATGTAGCGGCGGATCGCCTCCAGCGTCGCCGGGTCCTCCCACGACAGCGGGAGGTGGACGGTACGGGCGGCGATCGCCAGCTCGTCGGTGGGGGGCAGCTCGTCGTCGCCCTTCTCCACCAGCTCGACCAGCTCGGCGGTCGAGATCAGCGCCGGGTCGTGCTGCAGCAGCAGGGAGCGGATGCCGGGGGTGACGTCGACGACGGCGTCGGGCACCCGCTCGGCCAGCCACCGGTCGAGAGCGTGGACGCGGGCCCGCAGCGCCAGGTCCAGCGTCATCTCGCCGTACTCGACGAGGACGAAGGCGTCGCCCGAGCGGCGGACGGTCAGGCTCGGCCGATCCCCCGAGACCGAACCGGCGGCCGAGGCGACGATGCCCGACGCCGGGTCGCGCCGGGCGGTCAGGGGCGGCTCGACCCCGGCGGGCCGGAGGGTCGAGACGACCTGAGCGCTCCGCCGGCCGAGCTCGGCCGCTCGGTCGGGGGCGATGGGCACGAAGGTCACGGAGTCGCCCGGCGCCAGCTGGCCCAGCTTCCAGCGCTCGGCCGCCACCACTGTCGCCGGACAGGTGAAGCCACCGAGGCTGGGCCCGTCCGGTCCGAGCAGCACCGGGGTGTCACCGGTGAAGTCGATCGTCCCGAAGGCGTAGCCGGTGTCGTGGATGTTCGACGGGTGCAGCCCGGCCTCGCCACCGTCGGGACGGGCCCACTTCGGCTTGGGCCCGTCGAGGCGGACCCCGGTGCGGGCGCAGTGGCTCTGCACCCGCCACTCGGCCGCGAACAGGGCGTCGACGTCGGCGGCGGTGAAGAACTCGGGGGCGGCGTGGGGGCCCTCGAGCACGCCGATCCGCCACGACCGCTCGATCCGGGGCCAGCAGCGGGCGACGACGGGCGACGGCCGCAGCCCGGGCGCCACCGCCGAGCCGACGGGGAGGACGTCACCGGTGACGAGCATCCGGCCCTCGTGCCCGCCGAAGCGGCCGAGGGTGAACGTGGACCGGCTGCCCAGGACCTCGGTGACGTCGAACCCGCCCCGCACGCCCAGGTAGGTCCGCAGCCCGGCACCGGTGAGCCGCCGGAGCCGCAGAACCTGGCCGGACCGCACCTCGAAGGGCTGCCACCACGCCACCGGGCGGCCGTCGAGGTCGGCGTCCATGACGGCGCCGCCGATGCACACCACGACGTCGTCGTCGAACCGCACCGACGGGCCAGTGGCCGTGCACTCGAGCAGGGCGGCGTCGGACCGGTTGCCGAGGGAACGGGTGACGAGCCGGGCCGAGAGGTCGTCCATGGGCCCGCTCGGGGGGACGCCGACCATCCAGTACCCCACCCGGCCCGGGTGGTCCTGGACCGTGGTGAACGCGCCGGGCTCCAGCACTTCGAGGCTGGTCATCGGGCGAGGTAGGCGCGCCAGCCGCCGTGAGCGGTGATGTCGGGGGCGTCGACGGCGGCGGGCTCGCAGGTGAACCCGCTGACGGTCGTGCCATCGGCCAGCACGACCGACCCGATGGCGAGGGGGGCCGGCACCTCGGCCACGAACGACCCGAAGCCGGCGGCGTCGAGGGCCCACACCTCGACCTCGAGCGGCGCCCCGCCCGAGGTCACCCGGAACATCCCGGGCTTCGGCGGCTCGGTCGGCAGCGCGACCATCCGGTACGTGGGCGCGGTCGCGGTCCGGGCCACGAGCCGGCCGTCCCGGTCGGTCAGCTGGTGGTTGAGCGGCTCGCCGTCGAGGTGGGCGCCGCAGACGGCCAGGAGGACCTCGTCCGCCGAGACGACCGGAAAGGCGGAGGCGGCGGGCGCGGCCTGGCCGGCGATCGCCGCGCCGACCGCCCACACGGCCCGGTCGGATCCCGCCGGTCCGAACACGGTGACCCCGAAGGGCCGGCCGTCGGGCTTGGTGCCGGCCGGCACGGCGGCGGCGCACCAGTCGACCAGGTTGCAGCCGTTGGTGAACCGGCCGAGGGCGGCGTTGGCACCGATCGGGTCGGCGGCCACCTCGGCGATCGTCGGGTGGGACGGGGTGGTGGGCATGACCACCGCGTCCAC
>DASYLG010000518.1:0-3543 GCA_036009685.1 Iamia sp.
GGCGGTGATCAACGGCAGGCGGTACCAGTCGTCCCACACGACGTCGAAGGCCTCCAGCTCGGCGACCACGTCGTCGACCCGACCGCCCTCGGCCAGCATCCACGCCCGGAACCAGTGCGCCGACGCCTCGAACGGGGACCCCACGAAGAGGTCGGCGGTGGCGAGGGCGGCCTCGGTGTCGCCGGCCAGGATGTTGAACAGCATCGTCAGGCCCAGGGGCGTCCCCTCGGCCGACACGGCCCGGGTGCGGCGGAAGGCCCGGCGGACGCCGTCGATGGCGGCCGGGAGCCGCTCGAGGTCGCCCCTCAGGAGGAGCAGCGACGCCTCGGCGTAGTGGACGTAGGACTCGGCCGACGGCGTCCTCCGGGGGTCGGCGGTGGCGCGGGCGGCGGCGAGGTGCCGGGCGATCGGCTCGGCGTCGCCCACCTCGTAGGCGGTGGTGAACCGGGCGAGGTGGGCCAGAGGCGTGAACCACGGCGGCAGGCCGCCGTCGGCCACCAGGGCGAGCAGCCGCTCGGCGGCGTCGTTGCGGGCGGTGTGGCCGCTCGGGCGCCACGTGCACCAGTAGCGCTGGACGAGGACCCGGGCCAGCACCAGCGGGTCGCCGACCTCCTCGGCCACGGCCACGGCCTCGGCCGACAGGGCCTCGGCGCGGGCCACGTCGACGTAGGTCAGCTGCGACGCGGTGGCGGCCAGCAGGGCGGCGCGGGCCGCCCCGGCGTCCGGCGGCAGCCGGTCGAGGGCCCGCTCGGCCAGGGCGATGGCCCGGGGGTCGTGCTGGGCCCAGTCGAGGCTCGACCAGAGATCGTCGGCGCTGACCTCGGACAGGGCGGCGGCCATGGCCACGGGGTCGTCCTCGGCCTCGGCGACGGTCGCCGCCTCGACCCGCGCCCCCCGACCACCCTCGACGTCGCCCGCTGCGGTGCGCGCCCGGCCCAGCTCCACGAAGAGGTCACCGACGGGCCGGCCCGCCCGCCGGGCGGCATCGAGCGCCCGCTCGACCTGGACCACCGCCTCGGCCGGAGCACCCTCGGCGAGGGCCGACGCCGCCGCCCGGCGGCACAGGTCGACGGCCAGGGCGGCCGATCCTGCGCTCGCCCCCGCCCAGGCGTGGCGTGCCGCCTCCACCAGCGCCGTCCCGGTCGGGTCCGGCCCTCGGCCGACGAGCACGGCCGCGATGCGGGCGTGGAGCCGGGCCCGCCGCACGGCGTTGATCTCGTCGGCCAGGGCATCGGCGACGAGGGCGTGGGAGAAGGCGAAGACGCTCGTCCCCGGCTCGACCACGACCAGGCCGGCCTCGACCGCCTCCTCGAGGGCGTCGAGGACGGCGTCCTCGGAGGTGTCGAGCACCCCGGCCAGCCCGCCGACGTCGATCACCCGGCCCACGACGGACGCCACCGACACGATCCGCTGCGTCGTGGGGTCCAGGCCCGACGCCCGGCGGCGGACCACGTCGCCGACGGCGGGCGGCACCTCCTCGAGGGCGAGCGCCGGGTCGCGCCGGCCGTCGGCGAGGAGCGACAGCACCTCGCGGACGAAGAGCGGGTTGCCGCCGGTGCGCGCCGCCACGGTGCCGGCCACGTCGGGACCGGCGCGACCCCCGATGGCCTCGTCGACCCACTCGGCCACCGCGTCGGCCGACAACCCGTCGAGCGTGATCCGCACCGTGCGCGGCGCCCGGGCCAGCGCCTCGAGCGTGGCCGCCAACGCGGGAGTCCGGGGGGCCGGCTCGCGCAGCGTGGCCAGGACCGTCACCGGCACCTCGGCGTCGAAGCTGTCGGCCAGGGCGACGAGGAGGGCCAGCGAGGCCTCGTCGGCCCACTGGAGGTCGTCGAGCACGACCACGACGCGACGCGACGCCGCCCGCAGGGCGTCCACCACGGAGAGGTGGGTGTGCTGCCGGACGCCCGCCGGGTCGATCTCGGGGTCGGGGGTGCCGGCCACCGGGAGGCCCAGGTCGATGCCGTGGCGGGCCAGGTCGCGGGCCACGCCCCGCCACGGGCCGTACGGCACCGGTGCATCGGGATCGGCCCGCCCCCACGCCACGACGGCGTGGGCGGCGAGCGTCGTCGCCACCCGGCGGACCAGCGTCGTCTTGCCGGCCCCGGCGCCGCCCCCGACCACCGCCGCGCCGCCGTCGCCCAGGGCGACCAGCCGCGCCACCTCGGCCTCGCGCCCCACGAACGGGGGCCCCTCGGTCTCCCTCTCTGCGGGCGGGGGCGGGTCATCGGACGAGGGTGGGGTCCAGGCCAGCGTCGGGTCGTGGGCCAGCACCCGGGCCTCCAGGTCGCGCAGCTCGGGACCGGGGTCGACACCGACCTCCTCGGCCAGGGTGCGGCGGGCGGCCTCGATGGCCCGCAGGGCGTCGACCGGGCGGCCGGCCCGGTAGAGGGCGAGGGCGTGGAGGGCCTGGATGCCCTCGCGCAGGGGGTCGGCAGCCACGGCCGCGGCCAGGTCGGGCAGGGCGGCCCCGTGCTCGCCCCGGGCCAGCCGGACGCGCAGCAGGGCGTCGATCGCCTCGGCCCGGCGGGCGACCAGCCGGGCCACCACGGCGTCGACGTCGACGGCGTCGGCCAGCGCCCCGAACGGCGCCCCGGCCCACAGCCCCTCGGCGGCCGTGAGGAGGGCGTGGGCGTCGTCGACCCGTCCCCCGCCCAGCGCGGCCAAGCCGGCCTCGACCCCGGCCTCGAAGCGGTGGAGGTCGACGTCCTCGGGCGTCGCCACGACGAGGTAGCCGCCGTCGCGCCAGGGCAGCACGGCGCCGTCGCCGTCGGGCTCGAGGGACCGGCGGAGCTTGGAGACGTAGCCCCGCACCGACACCTCGGCCTGAGCCGGCGGGTGGCCGGCCCACACCACGTCGACGAGCCGGTCGAGGGCCACGACCCGCCCCGGATCGAGCAGCAGGAGCCCGAGCAGGGCCCGGGGCTTGGCCCCGCCGAGGGCGACGTCGACACCGTCACGGCGGGCGCCGACCCCGCCCAGCAGCTGGAACGTCAACCCCTTCCCGTCACGCACGGCCGCCATGGTCCCAGGTCACGTGCGCACCGGTGGCGCGTCTGGCAAGATCGCTTGACCGATCGGTCAAGTAGACGACGGCCACCGCCGGACCAAGGAGCGACCCATGACGGATCTCGACACCGCCCCGATCGACCTGGCCACGGCCGAGTTCTGGCAGCGGCCCCTGGCCGAGCGCATGGCCGACTTCGCCCTCCTGCGGGAGGCCGAGCGGTTCCCGCAGTACGAGTTCCCCAACATGCTCACCGGCGAGACCGAGCGCTTCCACGCCGTCATCCACTTCGACGACATCATCGAGATGAGCAAGAACCCGAAGCTCTTCTGCTCGGGCCAGGGGGCGACGACGATCCCCAACATGCCGATCGAGGCCCTCGAGTACTTCGGCGGCTTCATCAACATGGACGACCCCCGCCATGCCCGTCAGCGCGGCATCGTGGCCCGCTCGTTCACGCCCCGGCGGCTGGCCCAGGTGATCGACTCGGTCGAGTCGATCTGCGACGAGGTCATCGACGACATGTGCGAGAAGGG
>DASYLG010000519.1:0-12776 GCA_036009685.1 Iamia sp.
TGATGTCCAGGGCGGCGGCCGGCAGGTCGGCGACGACGCCGCCGTCGGTCGTCAGCCAGGCCGCCGACGCCGGGCCGAGCGGTGAGCCGGCCTCGGCGAAGGTCCGGGGCGCCTCCTCGGGGGCCAGGCCGGCGGTCGCCGCCTCCTCCGCCCCCCCGGCGCCGGTGGGCAGCCGCCGGCGCGTGGTCGGGGCGAGCGTGTAGCTCGCCGTCCGGCCGTCGGGACCGCGCACGTCGACCGTGGCGGTGAGGGCCAGGTGGGCATCGAGCTCCGGGCCTCGCGCCGCCAGCACGGCCTCGGGCGTGGCGGCCGGGGCGCCGGGGACGCTGGCGTCGAGGAGGCGGTGGAGCCCCTCGGGCGTGGGCAGGGCCTGGCCGCCGGAGGTCCACCACCCGTCCGCGAGGGCGGTCACCTCCTCGACGCTCATGCCCCACGCCGTGACGAACAGGACGAGGTCGTCGTGCGGGGCCGCGAGATCCACCGACGGCGCCGAGCCGCCGGTCCGGGACTCCACGCGGTAGGCCCGCGCCTGGTCCCCGTCCCCGTCACCGCCACCGGCCGTCGCGACACCGCCCGGGAGGAGCCCCTCGGCGAGCAGAGCAGGATCGCTCGTGCGGTAGACGCTGACGGACGCCTGGGGGAACCCCGATGCGTCATCGGTCATGAACAGGACGTCGCGGACGAGGCCGGGGTTGGCCGGGTAGCCGCCGGCCTCGACCCCCGTGACCTCCCAGCCCTCGCCGGGGAGGTACCAGCCGGTGGGGGTGGCGGCCGAGTCGGCGATCACGGGCTCGCCGTCGTCGCCCGAGCGGGCCACGACGGCGCCCAGGCCGACGGCCAGCACGGCCACGACGACGGCGGCGGCGAGGATCCGGGCCCGGTTGCGGCGGGGCGGGAGCCGGAGGTCGACGACGACGTTGCCGTCGCCCCGGGCGCGCAGGCCGGCGAGGTCGGAGGTGACGGGGTGGCGATCGGCCTCGGCCTCGAGGGTGGCGCGGAGACGGCCTTCGATGGCATCGGGCGGGGACGCGTCGGTCGTGGGGGTCACGGCTCCAGCTCCTTCTTCAGCGAGGCCAGGCCTCGGCGGATGAGCGACCGGGCGGTCGCCGGTCGGGTGTCGAGCAGGCGGGCGACCTCGTCGGTGCTGAGATCGGCGTAGTAGCGGAGGACGAGGGCCTCCCGGCGGCGCGCCGGCAACCGGCCGAGGGCCTGCCACACCTCGTCCATCCCGGCGGGCAGCGGTGGTGGCTCGACCCGGTCGAGGCGGGCCAGCCCCGGCTCGTGGCGGCGGGCGGTGGCCAGGCGGCGACCGTGACCCTGGCACAGGTTCACGACCGTGGTGCGGAGGTAGGCACCGGCGTCGTCGACGTGGTCGAGCCGGCCGTGGACCCGGAGGAAGGCATCCTGCACGAGCTCCTCGGCCACCGAGCGGTCGCGCACCAGCAGGTGGGCCAGCTTGACCATCGGGGCGTGCTCGACCCGGTACAGCTGCTCCAGTCGGTCCCAGCCGTCGTCAGCGGTCCGATCGGTGTTCCCGTCCGTCACGATCGCCCCCTGGTCCACACCCCCACGACGCGGACCACCCGGGAAATGTTGCAGGCCCGCAGGGGTGCCGTAGCGTCCTCGTCGTGGAGATCATCCGGGCGGACGGCCCGTGCCCGGCGCCCGATGTCGGGGCGGCCGTCACCATCGGCGCCTACGACGGGGTCCACCTGGGTCACCGGGCCGTCATCGCCGAGGTGCGGCGGCGGGCCGAGACCCAGGGGCTCCGCAGCGCGGTCATCACCTTCGACCGCCACCCGGCCATGGTCGTGCGGCCCGAGTCGGCACCGCGCCTGCTGACCGATCTCGACCAGAAGCTCGAGCTGCTGGCCTCCACCGGCGTCGACGTCACCCTGGTCGTCCGGTTCGACGAGGCCCGGGCGGCCGAGAGCGCCGAGGACTTCGTGCACCGCGTGATCGTCGGCTGTCTCGACGCCAAGGAGGTCGTCGTGGGCGAGGACTTCCACTTCGGGCACCGCCGGGCCGGCACCGTCGGCCTGTTGCGGCGGATGGGCGACGAGCTCGGCTTCTCGGTCGAGGGCCTGGGCCTGCGCTCGGCCCGCGACGTCGGGGCCGAGGCCGCCGCCATCTGGGCCGAGGCGTCGGCCGCCGCGGCCCACGACGCCCCCGAGGAGAAGGTCAGCTCGACCGCCATCCGGGCCGCCCTGGTGGCCGGTGACATCGACCGGGCCAGCGCCCTCCTGGGCCGGCCCCACGAGGTCCGGGGCCTGGTCACGCCGGGCGACAAGCGGGGCCGCGAGCTCGGCTTCCCGACCGCCAACGTGGCCGTGCCGGGCGAGATCCTCCTGCCCGCCGACGGCATCTACGCCGGCTGGCTGGTGCGGGAGGACGGCACGGTGCTGCCGACCGCCATCAACCTGGGTCGGCGGCCCACGTTCTACGAGCAGGCCCACGCCTCGCTGCTGGAGGCCCACGTCCTCGACTTCGACGGGGACCTCTACGACGAGCACGTGGCCGTCCGCTTCGTGGCCCGGCTCCACGGCGAGATCAAGTACCCGTCGGTCGAGGCCCTGGTCGCGGGCATCGCCGCCGACGTGGTCGAGACCCGCCGCCTCCTCGCCGTCTGACCTCTCCGGCGAGCTCAGGGGTGGGGGAGGGGGTGCCCTGACCTGGGCAGATGCGCGGATGCACCCGCCGGGCCGGGCATGCTGGACCCCATGGCCACCAGCCGGCGCCGGGTGAAGAAGGCGGATCGGGACCCCCAGCGGGCCCGCATCACCCACATCGAGACCGAGGCCGACACCGCCCCGGTGATCGGCCCGGCCGAGCGCCCCGAGCAGATCAACAGCCGGCGTCTGCCCCGGCTGGCCCGCCACACCATCACCCTGTCCGACGGGCACGAGGTCGGCGTGGCCATCTGCGGGCGGGGCGTCCCGCTGGTGCTGGTCCACGGGTTCAGCGCCGAGGGGATGCTCTACGCCCAGACCCTGTCCCGTCTGGTCGGCGCCGGGTTCCGGGTCATCGCCATCGACACCGCCGGCCACGGCGGCACCCTCGGCCTCCCCACCGGCGGTGACAGCCTCGAGCAGTACACCCGGCTGCTGGCCCGGGTGCTCGACGAGCTGGGCATCAAGCGGGCGATCCTCGCCGGGCACTCGATGGGCGGTCGCCTCGTCACCGAGCTGGCCGCCCAGGAGCCCGACCGGGCCATCGCGGTGGTGCTCCTCGACGCCATCGTGGGCGACACCTGGGACCGCATGGTCAACCTGTTCCGGGTCGCCCCTCCGCTGCTGGCCGGCGTGGCCGGCGTGCTCGTCGTCGACACCGTCACCACCATCCCGCTGTTCCGGGACCCGACCCAGGCCCGCAAGCTGGGCCGCCTCCTCGCCCCCGTCGTCGCCGGCCACGTGCGCCGGCCGTGGCGGATGATGGGCCCGGCGGTCTCGATCATGCGGTCGCGGGGCTCGGGCTGGATGCTCGACCGCATCGCCGAGGAGGGCATCCCGCTGGTCGTGATCCACGGCCAGCGCGACATCGCCGTCCCCATGGCCACCGCCCGCGACGCCGCCCGCCGGGGCCACGGCACCCTCGTCACCGTCGAGAAGGCCGGGCACTCGTGGCTGCTGCGCGACCCCCGCACCCTGCCGGCCATCCTCGACACCCTGATCGCCAGCGAGGTCGGCGACGCCATCATGACCCGGGTCGCCGCCGACCTGGGCCTGCCCAGCCCCGGCTTCCTCCCCGAGGCCTCGCTCGACGACCTCGACGACGCCTACCTGGAGCCCGACGCCCGCCTCCGCGCCATGACGCCGCCGTTCGAGACGCCCGACACCATGCCCCGCCAGGACCTGCCCCGGTACCGGTGGTCGTTCGCCGACCACGCCCCGCCGACCATCGAGGTCGACGACCTCCCCGCCAACGTCACCCGGTTGCGGGCCTGAGGACCACGAGGTGCCAGGCACCTCGTGGTCCTCGACGGATGTGGCTCCGGGGCGGGTTCCGCTGGTAGGGTGTCCAACGGCTCAGGGTGCGCTCGCGCGTGTCCGAGCATCGGCCCCCCGGCTCGTAACGGCTGCCACGGCAGTACACGGTCAGGGGAGCTGGGTCCGACACCCCAACGGGTCGCGCTGATGCGGCCCGCCCCGACCAGAGAGACACCGCATGTCCGAGATCACCGACCGCGCCAAGCCCGGCGTCATCGAGGAGAATCGTCTCCACGACACCGACACCGGCTCGCCCGAGGTGCAGATCGCGCTGCTCACGCAACGCATCAACCACCTCACCGAGCATCTGAAGGTCCACAAGAAGGACTTTCACAGCCGGCGCGGTCTCCTGATGTTGGTCGGTCGCCGCCGCCGCCTGCTCGACTACGTCGCCAAGAACGACGTCGAGCGGTACCGGGCGATCATCGCCAAGCTCGGCCTGCGCCGATAGAACACCCCGATGAGCGGCCCCCGCGGCCGCTCGTCGCCTTTTTGACAACCCAACCCACGCACCGGACGATCTCGGATCAGTTGCCGGTCGCCTTCATCCCGAAGTCGTTTCGGGGAGATGCCGACTGGGAGCTGGCCGGGCCGGTGCACCACACGAGGCGCACCGCGCCTCGAGAGGAGACACCCCATGGCTGACGCCATCACCGTGTCCGCGCCGGTCTCCGGCACGGACAAGACCCTGACCTTCGAGACCGGGGTCCTGGCCCCGCAGTCCCAAGGCGCCGTCGTTGCCGGCATCGGCAACACCCGGGCCCTCGTCACCGCCAACGGCGACGACAAGACCCGCGACGGCATCGACTTCTTCCCCCTGACCGTCGACGTCGAGGAGAAGGCCTACGCCGTCGGCAAGATCCCCGGCTCGTTCTTCCGCCGCGAGGGTCGCCCCAGCGACGAGGCCGTCCTGACCTGCCGCCTGATCGACCGCCCGCTGCGGCCGTCGTTCGCCGACGGCTACCGCAACGAGACCCAGGTCGTGGCCACCATCATCGGGGCCGACCAGGTCAATCCGCACGACGTGATCGCCATCAACGGCGCCTCGGCCGCCCTGATGCTGTCGGGCCTGCCGTTCGACGGCCCGCTCGGCGCCGTCCGCCTCGCCTACTCCACCGAGGGCACCTGGGTCCCGCACCCCACCTTCGACGAGCTCAACGACGCCACCTTCCAGCTCGTCGTGGCCGGCCGCTCGGTCGGTGACGACGACGTCGCCATCATGATGGTCGAGGGCAACGGCACCGAGAAGGCGTGGAGCCTCTACGAGGCCGGCGCCCCGAAGGTCACCGAGGCCGTCATCGCCGAGGGCCTCGAGGCCTGCAAGACCTACATCGGCGAGTCGATCAAGCTCCAGCGCGAGCTGGTCGAGCAGGCCGGCGTGCGCCCCGCCCTCAAGTGGGAGGCGCAGCCCGACTACAGCGACGAGCAGTTCGCCGCTCTCGACGCCTACGCCGCCGACATCGCCACCGCCAACAGCGGTGCCGACAAGACCGAGCGCAACACCGCCACCACGGCGCTCCGCGACCGGATCCTCGAGGACCTGACCGGCGAGGGCAAGCCCTTCGAGGGCCAGACCAAGCAGATCCTCAACGCCCTGCGCTCGACCACCAAGAAGGTCATCCGCAAGCGCCTCGTCGAGGAGGGCGTCCGCATCGACGGCCGCGGCCCCCGCGACCTGCGGGCGGTCACCGCCCAGATCGGCGTGGTCCCCACGGCCCACGGCACCGGCCTGTTCCAGCGGGGTGAGACCCAGGTCCTGAACGTGCTGACCCTGGGCATGCCCCGCATGGACCAGATGCTCGACACGCTGTCGCTGCAGACCAAGAAGCGCTACATGCACCACTACAACATGCCCCCGTACTCCAACGGCGAGACCGGGCGCATGGGTGGCACCAAGCGCCGCGAGGTCGGCCACGGCATGCTCGCCGAGCGGGCCCTGCTGCCCGTCGTCCCGTCGCTGGAGGAGTGGCCCTACGCCCTCCGCCTGGTGTCCGAGGTCCTGAGCTCCAACGGCTCGACCTCGATGGGCTCGGTCTGCTCGTCGTCGCTGTCGCTGATGGACGGCGGCGTGCCGATCAAGGCGCCGGTGTCCGGCATCGCCATGGGCCTGGTCAAGGAGGGCGACACCTACGTCACCCTGACCGACATCCTCGGAGCCGAGGATGCCTTCGGCGACATGGACTTCAAGATCGCCGGCACGGAGGAGTTCATCACCGCCCTCCAGCTCGACACCAAGATCGACGGCCTCCCCGCCGACGTCCTGGCCGCCGCTCTCGACCAGGCCCGTGAGGCCCGGATGGAGATCCTCGCGGTCATGAACGCCACCATCGCCGAGCCCCGCTCGGACGTGGGCGAGACGGCCCCGAAGATGATCAGCTTCGAGATCCCGATCGACAAGATCGGCGAGGTCATCGGGCCCAAGGGCAAGGTCATCAACGCCATCCAGGCCGAGACCGGCGCCGACATCTCCGTCGACGACGACGGCACCGTCGGCACCGTGGCCATCGGCTCGACCGATCGCGGCGCCGTGGCCGAGGCCGAGCGCCAGATCAAGCTAATCCTCGACCCGCCCACCGCCGAGGTCGGCGCCGTCTACACCGGCCGGGTCGTGAACATCACCAAGTTCGGTGCGTTCGTGAACATCCTCCCGGGTCGTGACGGCCTGGTCCACATCTCCAAGCTCGGTGGCGGCAAGCGCATCGACCGGGTCGAGGACGTGGTCAGCCTGGGCGACGAGATCGAGGTCCGGGTCGACGACGTCGACCCCAACGGCAAGGTCAGCCTGACCCCGGCCGACCAGCCCGTCGAGGAGCGTGCTCCCCGCGGTGGTGGCGATCGGGACCGTGGTGACCGCGGCGATCGTGGTGACCGCGGCGGTCGTGGTGACCGGGGCGGCCGGGACCGCGACAGCAGCCGCAGTGGCGCCCGCGACTCCGACAGCAGCTCGGGCTCCGTCGCCACCGCCGCCCCCGACGCCGAGGTCGTGTCCTTCGAGGACGCCTTCGACGCCGAGGTGGCCGCCGAGTTCGGCGACCTGGGCCCCGCCGGCGACGACCGCCCCCGTGGCGGCGGCGGCGAGCGTGGCGCCGAGGGTGGCCGCGCCCGGCGCCGGCGCCGCTGAGCCTGAACAGCACTGACCTGGCGGTGACCACCCTGCCCTCCGGGCGCAGGGTGGTCACCGACCGCGTTCCGGGGGCGGCGTCGGTCAACGTCCTCGCCCTGGTGGGCGTGGGCGGGCGCGACGAGCCGGCCCCCCAGGCCGGCGTGTCCCACTTCCTCGAGCACCTGCTGTGCAAGGGGAGCGAGGCCCGGTCGTCGACCGAGGTGGCCGAGGAGGTCGACGCCCGCGGCGGCGACCTCGACGCCTTCACCGACCGCGAGCGCACTGCCGTCCAGCTCCGGGTGCCCTCCCACGACCTCGACTTCGCCGTCGACCTCGTCGGCGACCTGGTGCTGCACCCGGCGATCCGGCGCGACGAGGTCGAGGTCGAGCGGCGGGTGATCCTCGAGGAGCTGGCCCAGGCCCTCGACGACCCCGAGGACCGGGCCCACACGCTGACCAACGCCGCCCTCTACGGCGACCACCCGCTGGCCCGCGAGATCATCGGCGACCGCACCACGCTGCGGGCGCTCGACACGCTCCACATCGACGCCTTCCACCGGGCCGAGTACCACCCCGGCGCCATGGTGGTGGCCGTCGCCGGGGCCGTCGACCACGACCAGGTCGTGGCCATGGTCGCCCGCTGGGACGACGGGGGTCCCGCCGACCACCCGGCCAGCGCCCTGGCCCCGCGGGCCACCCCGACCCCCCAGCCCCGGGCCACCGAGGTCGTCCGCCAGGGCGGTGAGCAGGTCAGCCTGGTCATGAGCTGGCCCCTCGGCCCCGTCGACCAGCCCACCCGCCTGCCGCTGGCGGTGCTGGCCCACATCCTCGGCGGCGGGCCGGCCAGTCGGCTGTTCCGCACCGTGCGCGACGAGCGGGGCCTCGCCTACGCGGTCGACGCCTCGCTGGCCCTGTACTCCGACGTCGGCCATCTCACCGCCTTCGCCGCCTGCTCGCCCGAGGCCGTCGTCCCGGTGCGGGCCACCATCGCCGCCGAGGTCGAGCGGCTGGCCACGTCGGGACCGACCGAGCGCGAGGTCGAGGTCGCCGTCGGCTACGTGGCCGGCTCGTCGACCCTCGCCCTGGAGGACGCCGGCACCCGCTCGTGGTGGGCCGCCATCGGCGAGCTCGAGCGCGGCGGCGCCCGCCCGGCGACCGAGTGGATCGACGCCTACCGCCGGGTCACCGTCGACCAGGTGCGTGAGGTCGCCCGCCGGGTCTGCGGCGACCCCACCGTCGTCGCCGTCGGCCCCGTCCCGAGGCGGGCCAAGCTCTAGGCGAAGCCCAGGCCGATCGTCGGCTTGCCGAAGGTCGGATCGATGGCCGAGCCGTCGGCCTTGACCACCCAGGCGGAGAGCTCGCAGCCACGGGTCGGCTCGCCGTCGCTGCAGTCGGCCTCGGCCGGGTCGGCCGGCAGGGTGTAGGTGCCGGAGAAGGACCCGTCGGACCGCACGGTCACGTAGACCGAGCTGCCGACCTTCGTCCAGGTCTCCTCGTTGTGGGGCCGGAAGTGGTCCATGCGGGCGATGCGGACCTGGCGTCCGGCCGCCCCCAGTGCCGTGCCCCGCACGGTGATGCGCTCGCCGCCCCGCAGGTCGGTGGTGGGGGTGGCCGTGAGCTGGACCTGGCGGCCGGTGAGCCCGAAGGCGACCGAGGTGCGGGCGACGCCGATGGCCTCGCCCTGCGAGCCGCGACCCGTGGCGACGTACAGCCGGCAGGTCGTCGGGGGCCGGCACGAGCCCGTCTTGGCCGGGTACGGCCAGTCCCAGCTGGTGGTCGAGGCGGTGCCCGGGACCGTCCACCGCACGGTCACGGCGCCGTTCCGGTCGGCCGTGGCGGTGGCCGCGCCCGGCCAGCAGCTGTCGACGCCGGCGCACTGGTACAGCAGGACCTTCTGCCCGGCCTGGGCCCCCGTCACCCGCACGTCGACCGTGTCGCCGGGGTTCAGGCCGGTCGTCTTCGTGACCGCCGTGATGGCCAGGCCGGACCCCGCCGGGGGATCACAGGCCACCAGGCCGGCCGTCATCGCCAGGACGAGGACCGCCACGGCCCCCCATCGTCGTGCCGCCATGTCGAAACCCTCCCAGGTCGTCGCCGGCCACCACAGTGCGTGACGTCACCGAGCATGTCAAGACGCTCCGTGACCGTGCCGGGGGGTGATCAGAGGGCGAGGCGGCGGTCGATCTCGGCGCCCATGGTGCGGCACTCGGTCATCGGGTGGTCGTGGGGACATCCGAGGGCGCCACGCAGGTAGGTGCGGGCGTGGTCGAGACGGGCGATCTCCTCGTCGAGCACGGCCAGGCGGGCCCGGCCGATGGCCTTCCACTCGTCGATGTCGGAGGCGCCGATGATGCCGGCGATGTCGTCCAGCGAGAGCCCGCCGTCCTGGAGCATCCCGATGAAGACCAGGCGCCGCAGCGTCTCGGTCCGGTACCGGCGCTGGCCGGAGACGCGGGTGTCGGCCTCCAGGAGGCCACGCCGCTCGTAGTAGCGGACGGCCGAGGTGGCCACCCCGGCCCGCTCGGCCACCTCGCCGATGGTCAGGAGCGGCTCGGTCATGCGGGTCATTTGACGTGAACCCGGGTTCAACCGTCAAGGTCGCCTCCATGACCACCACGACCGATCTCCCCGCTCCCAACCACCACGCCGACCACCCCGGGTTCTCGGGGGCCCGCGGCACGCTGCTGGCCCTCGTGTTCGCCGTCGGCCGCGGGCGGGCCGCCCGCGTGGCGGCCGACCTGGCCGGCGTGCGCCCCGGCGACCACGTGGTCGACGTCGGGTGCGGACCGGGCACGGCGCTGCGGATCGCGGCCCGTCGGGGCGCCACCGGCGTCGGCGTCGACCCGGCCCCGGTCATGTTGCGCGTCGCCCGCCTGGTCACCCGGCCGGGCCGCCGGATCCGCTGGCTGCCGGGGGTGGCCGAGGACCTGCCGGTGGCCGACGGGTCGGCGACCGTGGTGTGGTCGCTGGCCACCGTCCACCACTGGCAGGACGTCGCCGCCGGGCTGGCCGAGGCCCACCGGGTCCTGCGGCCGGGCGGGCGGTTGCTCGCCGTCGAGCGGCGCATCCGGCCCGATGCCGAGGGGCGCGCCAGCCACGGGTGGGTGGACGCCCAGGCCGAGGTCTTCGCCGCCGCCTGCCGGGAGGCCGGGTTCACCGAGGTCGGCGTCAGCACCCACCGGATCGGCCCGGGCGACCAGCTGGCCGTGGCCGCGGTCCGGCCGTGACCCTCAAGCGACGGGGCGGAGCGGGATCTGGGCTCCCGCGCTCCCGACCGTCGCCATGGTGCGGTACTGGCTGGCCTCGAGCTGGGCGCGGAGGGCGGGGTCGAGGTCGGGACGGGCCAGGGTGGCGGCGGTGGGCAGGACCTCGTAGGAGCCGAGGTCGACGAAGGTCGGCACCGCCTCGATCGACCGCACCGCCATCGGGCCCCCGGCCGGTCCGGCCACGGTGACCACCACGGTGAGGCCGTCGCGCTTGGCGTCGTCGGCCTGGTTGCTGAGCTGGTTGCCGAGGCCGAAGACGACCCACGTCCCACCGACCTGCTCGACGGGCTGGACGACGTGAGCGTGGTGGCCGATCACCAGGTCGACGTCGGCGATGGCGGTGACGGCGGCGGCCGTCTCCCGCTGGAAGGCGTCGGGCTCGTGCTGGTACTCGGTGCCCCAGTGGAGGCTGACGACCACGAGGTCGGCGCCGGCGACCCGGGCGGCGGCGGCGTCGCGGGCGATGACGGCCGGATCGATGCGGTCGACGATCCACGGGGCGTCGGCCGGCGGCTCGTAGCCGTTGAACCCGTAGGCGTAGGACAGGTGGGCGACGGCCACGCCGTCGAGGTCGTAGAGCCGCGGGGCTACGTCCTCCTCGGGCGAGCGGGCCGTGCCCACGTGGCCCAGGCCGAGGGCGTCGAAGGTGGCGATGGTGGCGTCGATGGCCGGGCGGCCGCCGTCGAGGCTGTGGTTCGACGCCGTCGAGCAGCCGTCGTAGCCGGCGCCGGCGATGGCCGTGGCCAGCTCGCGGGGGGCGTGGAACGACGGGTAGCCGCTGATCTGCTGGCCATCGCCCACCAGCGGCACCTCCAGGTGGCACAGGGCCAGGTCGACACTCGACAGCACCGGTGTCATGGGGGCGAGCATGGGTCCGAAGTCGTAGGGCACGCCGGCCGCCGCGCCGTACCGCTGGGCTCCGGCCACCAGCGGCAGGTGGGTGAGCAGGTCGCCGCCGAAGGCGAGGGTCCGCACCTCCTCGGGGGGCGCCGTCGTGGTGGTCGTGGTCGTGGTGGATGCGGTGGTGGACGCCGCCGGTGCGGTGGTCGCCCACTCGACATCCGCGATCGTGTCGCCGTCCACGGCCGTGCTCGACGAGGGGGAGGCCTCGTCGGCGCTGGCGCCCTGCCCGCACGCGCCGAGGAGGACAGCCAGGACCAGCAGGGCGCGGGCCAGGTTCGGTGGTCTGCGCGCGGCCGTGCCTCGACCTTAGGTGACCCCCGCCACGCCCCCGCGGACCTCAGGGGCGCCGGGCCCGCTCGGTGGTGATGGTGCGGGTGGCCTCGGTGGTGGCCTGGAAGAGTGCCGTCGTGTCGACGATCAGCTGGTCGAGGGTGACGTCGAGGTGCCCGTCGAGCCAGGCCACGATGGTCTCGGTCAGCCCGCCGACGAGCATCGATGCCGCCACCAGGCCGATGGTCTCGCCTGCCGGCGGCGGGCCGTGGCGCTCGCGGCCCAGCTCGGTGAGGGCCACGCCGACGTCGTGCAGGGTCTGGACCCGGCGGCGGACGAGGGCCTCGTTCCCGAGGGCCTCGGTGTAGAGGACCCGCGCCCGGCGGGGGTCCTCGGCCACGAAGCGGACGACGGTCTCGATCCCGGTGCGGGTGAAGACGGCCTCGTCGTCGCCGACGGACTCCAGCCGCTCGGCCAGGAGGGCGCCCAGCTCGGCGACCTGCTGGTCGTAGACGGCGAGGAGGAGGGCGTCGCGGTCGGTGAAGCTCTCGTAGAAGTAGCGGGGGTTGAGACGGGTGGCGGCGCACACGGCCCGCACGGTCGTGCCGGCGTCGCCCTCGGTGCCGAGCAGCTCGAAGGCGGCATCGACCAGCAGCCGGCGGCGCTCGGCCCGCCGCTCGTCGGGGGGCACGCCCACCCAGCGGTGGGCCCCGGCGGTGGCGGTGGTCGTCATCGGGCCCACGCTACGGGATGCTGGCAACGCCTGTTGCCATGCTGCTACGGTCGATGGTTGGCAACGCCCGTTGCCAGATCTGTCAGGGATGGGAACGACCGGGTGCACGTGCTGGTGGTGGGTGGTGGCATCGGTGGGCTGTCGACGGCCCTCGCCCTCGGCCGCCAGGGTCACCGGGTCACCGTGGTCGACCGCGACGGCATGGCGCCCGCCGCCGACGTCGACGAGGCCTTCACCGCCGACCGCAGGGGTGCGCCCCAGACCCGCCACACCCATGGCTTCCTCGCCCGGCTGGTGCTCGAGCTGAAGCGCCTCCTCCCCGACGTCCACCAGGAGCTGGTGGCCGCCGGCGCCGCGCCCCTGCCGCTCACCCGCGCCTTCACCGACGAGCGCCCGGGCGACGAGGACCTCGTCGTGCTCACCATGCGTCGCTCCACGGTCGAGTGGGTGCTGCGCCGGCGAGCGGCCGAGTCGTCGGTCGAGCTGCGCAGCGATCGGGGCGTCACCGGGCTGCG
>DASYLG010000520.1:0-1934 GCA_036009685.1 Iamia sp.
GAAGACGGCGAGGATGGCGTAGAGGAGCATCCCGACCATCCCCGAGCCCACGCCTCCAGGGGTCACCTCGCCCAGCATCATGTTGACCAGGGGGACCATCCCGCCCAACGGCGTGAAGCTGTCGTGGGAGGCGTCGACGGCGCCGGTCGACGTGCCCGTGGTCGAGGCGGCGAACACCCCAGACGCGCCGGGCCCGAAGCGGAGCTCCTTGCCCTCGGCGTTCCCGCCCGCCTGCTCGACGCTCACGGACTGGTCGACCCCGACCCGATCGAGCGCGGGGTTGCCGTTCGTCTCGGCGAAGCCGGCCAGCAGCGACGTGGCCAGCCAGAGGCCCATCATCACGCCGAGGAGCACGCGGCCCTGGCGGCGGTCCCGGACCATCTTCCCGTAGGTCACGGTGAAGGCGAAGGGGATGATCAGCAGTAGGTAGATCTCGGCCAGGTTCGACAGCGGCGTCGGGTTCTCGAACGGGTGGGCCGAGTTGGCGTTGAGGAAGCCGCCGCCGTTGGTGCCGAGCTGTTTGATGGCCAGCTGGCTGGCGACGGGACCGCCGGGGATCGACTGGACGACGCCCTCGACGGTGGCGGCCGGCATGGCGCCCTGGAGGTTCTGGATCACGCCCTGGCTCACGAAGAACAGGGCGGCGACGGCCGAGAGGGGGAGCAGGATCCGCACGGTCGTCCGCACCAGGTCGACCCAGAAGCTGCCGATCGTGCCCGACCGGTTGCGGGCGATGCCCCGGATCAGGGCGGCGGCCACCGACATGCCGACGGCAGCGGACACGAAGTTCTGCACCGTCAGCCCCAGGGCCTGGGACAAGTGGCTCATGGTCGACTCGCCGCCGTAGGACTGCCAGTTGGTGTTGGTGACGAAGCTGACCGCGGTGTTGAAGGCGATGGTGGGGCTCACGCCGGTGAACCCGTCGGGGTTGCCGGGCAGCGAGCCCTGGAGGCGCAGGAGGGCGTAGAGGCCGACGGCCGAGGCGGCGCTGAAGGCCAGCACCGAGGCGGCGTAGGCGGTCCAGCGCTGCTCCCGGTCGGGGTCGACGCGTGCGATCCGGTAGACGACCCGCTCGACCGGCCCGAAGACCCGGTCCCCGGGGGCGCTCCCGTCGTCGCGAGCGCCGTAGACGGCGGCCATGTAGCGGCCCAGCGGCCCCATGGTCACGACGATCAGGACCACGAGCACGAGCAGCTGGACGAGGGCGGGGGCGGACATCAGAACCGCTCCGGCCGCACCAGGGCCACGACGAGGTAGACGACGAGGGCGACCGCCAGGACGAGCCCGACGGCGTTGTCGAGGCCGCTCACCGGCCGTCCTCGTCGGGGCCGACGAGGTGGTCGGCCCACCGGACGTAGAGGGCGGTCAGGGCGAAGAACCCGACGATGGCGGCGAGGAGGATCACGTCCCTCATCGCTCGTCCTCGTCGTCCTCGGTCGGCCCCGGGTACCCGGGAGGGCCCTCGTGGACGATCGGCACCCCGTCGCGCACGACGGCGTGCGGCCGGGTGGGGTCGCCGGACGGGTCGGCCGACGCCCACCATCGGCGGATGCGGGTCAGGCAGCTGGTCATGAGGCCGGTGTACGCCGCCCCCCGACCAGGGGGAACGGGCTTCACGGCACCTTCACGGCCGTGGTGCGCCTCTTCACGCCGTGGGCCACACTGACCCGGTGGAGGAGCTGATCGGCGTGGTGGAGGAGTGGGACGACCACCGGGGCGTCGGCCGCGTCCGGACCGAGGACGGACGGGCCCTCGACCTCCAGTGCACCCACCTCGCCGACGGCTCCCGCACCACCGCGGTCGGCACCCGCGTCGCCTTCGTCGCCGCCCCCGGCCACCACGGCCGCTGGCAGGCCCTCGCCGTCACCCCCCTCTAGTCAGGCGTCGGCGACCCTCACCTGGCGGGTGTGCCAGCCCTCGGCGCCGTCGGGGAT